>NZ_CDRZ01000018.1 GCF_000946815.1 Syntrophaceticus schinkii
TAGCTTATTCCAGCCTCGACGATTCCCGCTTTGAGGAAGCGTGTGATGAGTCTTAGCATGTTCGGGTCTGCTATGCGTAGTTTTAAGCACTCCATCATCCATTTATGGTCTACGTTATCGAAGAACCCCTTAATATCCGCATCGACTATGTAGTTTATTGGTCGATTCTCGATGATGGCGTTTAGTGCTTTCAGTGCGTCATGGCAGCTTCGACCTGGCCTGAATCCGTATGAGCAGCCTAGAAAATCCTGCTCATAAATGGCATTCAATATGCGTGCCATCGTCGCCTGCACCAGCTTATCTTCATATGCCGGTATGCCCAGTGGCCTCATTTTGTTGCTTCCTGGCTTGGGAATGTAGACTCGCCTAACCGCTTGCGGTTTGTAGGCCTGTCTCTTCATCCTTGCTACCAGGTCTTTCATATTGACTTCAAGATTCGCCTCATACTCTGCCTTACTTACTCCGTCCACCCCAACCGCTTTTCGTTCTGGCATGCCATATGGGCTGCATGAGTGTTTCTTCATTGATTAGATGAACTAGTGTTGTGAATTTTAGCTTTGGGTTTTCTCTTGCTTTCTCCGCTATCCTTGTCAGTTTCGTTTCCACTGCTTCCTCTCCTCTGGTGAGTCAGTGTCTCCCTTTCAAGGGCAATGACTTCGCTACCGCCTTCCCTCCACAGGAGTTACCCTGTCTCCTTGGTACTATGCGGTAATCCGACTCCCTGCGCGCCTTTTGGCTTCCTCACTTTGTATCGCTTGTAGGCCATACCCCCTCATCGGAAGAGCACACAGGGTCTCCCAAGTTGCCATGACCCAACTGTGTACAGCGTGCCAAGGTCTTTGACTCCGGGGAAGTTTCGGCCTGCTCGCCTCTATCGCCTGCCGAAATGCTGCCTTCTTCAGGACGGAAAGAATCGGCCTTCCCATCTCGCACCATTTCGAAGCTCAATCCCTTCAACCTTGCGGCTTTCGGCCCGCTGTCTCGCCTGCCTACGCTTAAACATAGCTGTTACCAGCTATGCTCCAAGGTTGGCTACGGGTGGTTGGCTAAACCTTGCCCGGTGGGATTCCCACCCACTAAGTGTCACGACCTAGCTTGGTCGCTCCCGTCCCCGGTGCATCCCCGGTGCATCTATTTCATTGAGAGGGAGATGCGGCCTCTCTGCACATCTACGGAGAGTACGCGCACTGTGACTACATCTCCCACTGATACTACATCCAGTGGATTTTTGACATAGTCGTGGCTCAGTTCGGAGATATGCACCAGGCCGTCATTTCCGACGCCTATGTCCACGAATGCTCCGAAATCCACGACATTGCGCACAACTCCTTTTAGTTCCATGCCGGATTTAAGGTCTTCGATACTGAGCACATCGGTCATGAAAACAGGCTGTGGCAGGTCTTCCCGCGGGTCCCTGCCTGGGCGCAGCAAGGCCTCGATAATGTCCTTCAGTGTAGGCACACCTGCACCGAGCTCTTCTGCAGTCTTTTCGATGTCAAGTTCTGTCAACTTACTGCGCAGGGATGGCGTCCCAAGTTCATCCAAAGAAGCCCCCACCAATTCCAGGAGCTGATATGTCAGATCGTAAGACTCCGGGTGAATCGGTGTGGCATCCAGCGGATTCTCACCACCGCTGATCCTCAAAAAACCGGCGCACTGTTCGAATGTTTTTGGCCCAAGACGCGGCACAGCGGACAGTTGCCGCCTGTTATTCATAACTCCTGTCTCCTCCCGGAAGTGCACGATATTCTCTGCAACAGAGGCATTGATCCCGGATACATAGCTGAGCAGAGGGGCTGAAGCGGTATTCAGGTCAACCCCCACATGGTTTACTGCGGACTCTACAACAGTGGATAAACTTTCATCAAGACGCTTGGGGGGCACATCATGCTGGTACTGTCCCACACCCACGGCCTTTGGTTCGATTTTAACCAGTTCTGCCAGGGGGTCCTGCAGGCGGCGGGCAATGGAAACCGCGCTCCGCTGAGACACATCGAGGTCCGGGAATTCTTTGATAGCAAGCTTTGATGCAGAATAAACACTTGCCCCAGCCTCACTGACAATCACATAAGCCAACCCGGGCTTTTTCAGCTTCTGGATCAATCCCGCCACAAACTGCTCTGTTTCACGGGAGGCTGTGCCATTCCCGATGGCGATCACCTCTATCCCATACTCCTCTATCAAGCGGGTGAACACTTCCTCTGCCTCACGGAGCTTCTGCTGTGGGGGTGTGGGGTAAACGACCCCTACCTCTAGCAGTTTACCGGTCTGATCCACAACCGCCCACTTGCACCCTGTCCGGTAGGCGGGGTCAACACCTAAAACCATTTTCCCCCGCACAGGGGGCTGCAGCAAAAGACTGCGCAGATTTTTGGAAAAAACGATGATCGCCTGTTCTGAAGCCTTTTCCGTCAGCTCAGCACGCAGCTCCCTTTCTATCGCAGGAGCAATCAGCCGCTTATAAGCATCAGCCACCGCTCTTTTCACCAAATCCGTGGTAGTGCTGTCTTCTTTGACATAATTTTTATGCAGCCAGGAAAGCACCGGTTCAGGGTCGACATCCACCCCTACCAATAAGTACTCCTCACGCTCACCGCGGTTGATGGCCAGCACACGGTGTGAAGGTACTTTGGAAAGCGGCTCTTTGAATTCATAGTACATCTCATAAACAGAAGATTTTTCTAAATCTTTAGCCCTGGTTGCCAAATAGCTGTTTCGCCTCGTATGATCCCGCACCCAGCCGCGCACCTTCGGATCATCTGCTACATCTTCAGCGATAATATCCATCGCCCCCTGCAGAGCATCCTCAACGGTCAGCACCTCTTCTGTGAGGTACTTTTCCGCTTCCGCTTCCGCAGAGCCAGCAGCAGGAAAGGACAAAAGGTACTCAGCCAGCGGCTCTAACCCCTTCTCCCTGGCCACACTGGCTCTGGTTTTTCGCTTCGGCCGGTAGGGGCGGTAAATATCCTCAACCTCAGTCAGCTTTACAGCACCATTGATCTGTTTTTGCAGATCCTCGGTCAGTTTCCCCTGCTCATCCAGCAGCCGGATTACTTCCTCTTTGCGCTGTTCAAGGGAGCGATAATAACCCACCCGCTCCTCGATCTGGCGGATTTGGGTTTCATCCAGCTCCCCGGTTACTTCCTTCCTGTACCTGGCAATAAAAGGAACTGTATTCCCCTCATCAAGCAACTCCACCGTACTGGTCACACTTTTCCGAGAAAGCCCCAGTTCCCTGGCTGTAATCTTCAGAATATCAATAATTGCGAACTCCCCCTTTATCTTTGTATCTGTGCTGTCCCAACTAAATGGTAGCTAAAAGTGTCTTAGCTAAAAAGTACCAGAATCCGTCAGTGCGTGCTCTCGTAGAAGCTAAATTCGGCTAAATGATGCCAGGCACCCCAGCACCCGAGGCTAAATGGTGAGGCACTCCAACAGCAAAATGGTACCGGGCACCTCGGCACCCTCGCGGCACGGTAATACGGCAACACAATGTGTTATATTACTGTTAAACCCGCTTAGCTATATCTGCTGCCTAATCGTACCATTTAATAAGGGAATAATTCAAGGAGGATTGGGAGGATTGGGAGGATTGGGAGGATTGGGGTCAGGCTTGAGTAATTGAGTAATTTCCGTTTTGGGGATGCGGGGATGCGGGGGTACTGGGGTACTGGAATATTTGGTACGGGGGTACGGAGGGCACAAGAAACAAGACGCTCTAGCATACGGGCGTCCGGATGTTGTTGCCTAAACATTACATAAGCATCCTGGATAATGAATACGAGGGTTTATCCCAATATTTTACTCACATAGAAATGTACCATCAGAAAGTAAATTACTCAAGCCTAACCCCCAAAGGAGGTATCTTCCATGTTGGTAAAAGACATTCGCGAATGCAGCTACTTCGCTGCTGAGGATGGCAGCATCCTCTGCGAACTGCTGCATCCTCTGCGGGAAGGAGGGAAAATTGCCCTCCAATGCAGCATCGCTCATGCCCGCATTCCCGCAGGCAAGAGCACAATCCCGCATAAACTCCAAGAGAGTGCCGAGGTTTACTACATTTTGGAGGGAGAAGGCGTCCTTCACGTTGACAAAGAAATTGTCAATGTAAAGCCCGGCAGAGCAGTGTATGTGCCCCCCGGGGCAGTGCAGTACCTGGAAAACACCGGTGATGGGGAGCTTTCATTCCTCTGCATTGTGGACCCTATGTGGACAGCAGAGCAGGACCGGGGTCAGACTCAGGAAGGACGCATGCGTCACAAACATGGCGCTGCATAAGGCGTTTGAGCGATTGGGCCAAAATTTTTACTTCGCATCAATTGCCCATCTCGGTTCTTAGCGAGCACATATGTGGTTATTTTTGATGCGTTAGTGACCGGGTCAGGCTGGAGTGCTTTCAG
>NZ_CDRZ01000019.1 GCF_000946815.1 Syntrophaceticus schinkii
AAGCGCTTGCGGAAGTGAACCATTAGCGATGGGTCAAAGGGGGGTTCTAGTTTGGTACTTTTCCAGCCCGATGAAGTATTGGAGATATGGATTTTCGGTGATCTGTTCCACGGTTTCCCGGTCTGTAAATCCGCATTTCTCTTTGATGATTAGCGCACCCAGGGCCATACGCAAGGGTTTGGCCACTGTTCCGGCATTGGACGGGAACAGGTCGGCGTAATTCTTTTCAATCGTTGACCAAGGTATTATTTCAGCCAATTTGACCCAACGGTTATTGGCACTGAGTTTGCCTTCAAAGGGAAGTATAAAGCCTTCAAGAACCATCTGACCTGTGGGACGTCGGTACATTTTCTTCCTCCATGTGCAAGGTTTTTGGGGTTTTTCTTGCTTTTCCCTTGGATATTATTCGATAAAAAGGTCGTGAATCCCTTGTAGTTCTTGGACTTTATTGTTGTTCAGCAAGCCCTAATTACTTATCCTAGTAAGCTCGGGGAGAAAAGCATCTCCGACCGAGCAAAGGTACCGGTTACTACCCGACATTTGTCGAATATCAAACGTTATACATAATCAGCTGGCCTACGGATAGCAACAAATGGATTCATGGGTATTATCATGTGTTTAGGATATTTCTCTTTTATTAACATTACAATTTTTTGATAAACAGGATGTTCATCTGTCCATAGAGGGTGTCTTTCTATAAGTATCTGTGGGCGTTTATGAATGTAAACATTAAGCCCTCCTACATTAATGTGAGTCTTGTAACCTAGGTTTTCCATGGTTTTGGTGATGCGAGATGTTGTACATCCTACAACATTTTGCCACGGGTTTTCTCGGTGTCCCCAATTCGACGTAAGGTCAACCTTAGCATTCTGGTCACAGGCAAGTCGTATCATATCCATACCCAGGCGCCAGTCAAGTAGCCCATGGTACATCGAGTTGTAAAAGTCACGCAGGCATAGGTTGCATGAAGTATCACATGCATTGGAATGTTTTATATCCATCCAACGCGAGAAAATACTAATAGAGTTATCATCTGTCACTTGTATGAGCAGATTTTTAAAGTTTTCCTCTTGTCCTAACCAACTGGAATAGCCGGCTCCATTTTCTAGTTTATCACATAGAAAAGCCGAACCAGAAGGAATGCCGTGCTTATTCGTTACCCGGAAACCGGCATCAAGTTCAGATGCATCAACATCTAATAATGCTGCGGACGCCATCCTTAAGGTAAAGGCAAATGAATACCAAGCCGATCTTCCTTCAACTGTTGTTGGATTGGCAAATACGCCCTGCGGCCAATTATCTATATCTACCAATAATATATCAGTATGTCTTTTAGCTAAAAGTGCGATACGGAATGATGGGCCACCAACAGTTACATTTTGGCCATCATTATCTTCCGCATAAACCCCCGAATAATTGTTATCAAAAACCTTGGCCTTTTGTAAATCAAAACCGCCTTTCCCGCCATTGTCGTTTATCGAAATTATTTCATCAGCGAAGGAGGATATACACACATTATTAACCTGTTTTTGTTGTGCATTTATATCTTTAATCCCTAAAAATGGCCTACTGGACCTAGGGCTCCAATCAAAACTGCCTTCAAAATCTTTCGGTGATAAGGTGCTGATAAATCCTCTTGGTTCACGAGCATCTAAGCACCTCATTGCATGGTTTTGACATATCGGACAATCCTGAATATCCGGGACAACTCCACCCGGGGCCGGATTATTAGTACCTGGCAAATATACAACAGCTTGACAATGTTCGCATATTCCCATAGGACTTGGATTGCCATGGTTAAGGTCAGGCACAAAACCGGGTTTTGACACAACACGGCTCCCTTGTGGAGCTAATTCCACAACACCACATGCAGTATGTACAGCTTTATCTTTGACAATTTCTGAACCGGGGGCAAACTGGCTGATAGCTACCTCTAAATCCCTTTCAATCACACCACTACTCGGTGGCCAGGGATTACCTGACCGCGGCCATCTTGTATACATGTTGCGAACCCGGGTGGGAAACCCGAACATTGGTAAGCAACCTGCATTAGCAAGTCTTTCACTTAAAAACTCCTGTGTAAGATATGAACTGCTTACGACCTTATCTATACAGTAAACCAATTGACCGCGTAGGAAGCTCAGCAGATTATCTAAAAGTGTCTCATCTATTTGAGATGACTTGTTCCATTTTGTTCCTACAGTGATTCCATCAAGTAATTTCCTAATCACAGATTCATTATCTTGATCATTTAACCAGACTTGCACCTGCTCACGAACAGAATGCCAATCTTCGCAAAGTCCGAACTCGCCGTGAACACTATCTCGTTGTCCATTAGTAGTGTTTTTATTTATATCCCTAAACGCCATGCGTAATACTTCCTTAACTAGGACGCGTTTTAAAACATTCAATTACTCATATCTACATATGGCAAGGGGGGTGGGTCACCGGTCACCATCTCTGGACGCTGATAATAATAATCATCATGACTGCGACCTCGGCAAAAGGTTAGAGCTAAGGCAACTCCACTTCCTCGCCGCCCAGCGCGTCCAACACGCTGCTGGTAATTAAAACGACGCGGAGGCATATTTGCCATCATAACCGCAAGCAGTGAACCGATATCAACACCTGCTTCCATCGTAGTGGTAACACTAAGCAGATCAACTTGGTTAACAATTGGTATTTCACTACCTACAAAGACATCTTGGAACCATCGCTGTCTCCTCATTCTGTCTATATAGTCAGTTTGACCTGTAAGTTCTTCACAGCGCATTCGGAAAGCTGGACCAGATAGGGATGATAAGTAAAGGTAGTAATCCAACTGGGAAGTTGGTTTGCTGGGTTTTAACAAATGTTTTTGCTTAATTGATGCACACTCTGGGCAATATCCTGCTGCAGGATGCAAATAGAAGGCATTACAGGATGGACAACTCCAACCTGATTGATCTAATTCCTTTCCATCAAATGAGGTACTGATCATATATAGATAATTTGGGTCAAGTCCCACTGCTGACAGCCCCCCCACGCCAACTTGTGAGTGTTTCATTTCTTCTATGACCTTATCTTCTGGGACTCCAGCAATTGATAGATAATTAGCAGCGTATCGGGGCAGTTTAAACTCATTTCCTGCCTTAAACCCTCTATTGTAACGGTGGGTTTTTCTCTCACCCAGTAGGCGGATGACTGCATTGGTCGCCTGAACTATGGTCCTGTCGGTACCCGGTATTTCTTCATATGATACCCAACCTATACCCATACTTTCAAATGTACGTGCTACATGGGGAAAGATAACATGCATTATTTCTTCAGTAAGACAAGCATCTATAAAACCCAATAATCGCTTTGCCTCTGTCCCCAACCCTTGCTTTTGTTGAGGCCCAGTATCTAACCAATTGTAGCATTCATGCCAATAATGAAGTTCACGGTTTGCACCTTGAGGAACATGATAAGTATTAACACGATACTCACACCCCCCCGGGTTCATCCCAAGCCTTAGCATTATTTCCTTCACAACCACCTTTAACTCAGATAGGCGAACCCTACCAGGATAAATTTTCAACATTTTTATTAGTTCGTTATATTCTTCTTGATTGACTGGTGGTGCATCAAGAGACCAGTTCATTATTTCTGCGACTAAAAGAGGATGTTCATTCTGGAACCTTGCTCGTAACCTCATATCATCCTCTCTTTTTGATGGTTGCATAACTGCATCGTACAACTTTGGATTGATTTCTGCTATTTTAGTTGCTAATTGCGGATAAAAACCAACTATAATTCTGAAAAAGGCGGCAAATTCGTGCCAATAAGAGTTCAAGGCCTGGAGTAAGGCCAACCTGATCATATCACGAAAATGGTCCTGTTCCATTCCGGCCGCAAGTTTGGCAGCATCTTGGCGGCTGTCGGAGAAAATAACCAATTTCGGGGACAGATGTATTGGACTCATCTCTCGAAACAATGCTCCTGCTAGCACCTGACAAGCCTTTTGAAAGCCAGTTCTATGATTACGCAAGGGCGAACTCACAAGTTTAGAACGGTAATCTGAACCACAGCGCGGGCACTTAATTGGCATAGCAGGTTCATCAGGATTATCTCCTGCAATAACGTAGAGCCAACCTGAGATTTCATTAGCACCCGGTGGTGAGCAGTCTTGCCGTAAAGCACCGGAAAAAACGTTAAACCGGGCTGGTTTCCATCGCCTTTTGACATAATTAACTTGATACTCTTCATCTTCTGGTTTGATTTTTGTACAACTCTGCGTACCCAATGGCCAGAACAGGGCATATTTTTGATAGGTCTTAATAATAGATGTTTGGTCAGGCATTTTTTCTAGATCGGGTTGATCACAAGTTAAAACCTCAAAATGTGTCGCCCCAATTTTCTTTGATACCCGGTAGCCACCCAGGAATACTTCTCCACAGACCTCGCATACAATAAGATCCAATACCCTTCCACCACAGGTGCACGATAAACGGTGATTAGCATGTAGGGTACCTATGGGAACCTCACGATCCGTTCCTAAGAGTTGTTTTCGATTGTTACTCTGGCAACATTTATCTGTACACTTAGGGTTGCTGCAAGCCCAAATGTTTTGCATGTTATGAAAGAATAAATGGCCACGGATAGGCTGTGGAGAAGGTCCATGTTCTGAAATTTTGGACATGGCAGTTGCCCATAGAATGCCCATCAACACATCGGTAACAAATTCATTACGATGTTGGTCTGGAAATAAAACCGCATCGATGTCAGTGATTTTAGTTGGACGAACACTATTATTCACCATAATACAGCTCTGGCGCAAAGCATCTGGCACACCAATACTAACCAGAGCTTTACCGAGAGTAACTTGCGCTGATTCATCTGGCAAACATTTACTTCCCAAATCTGATGCTAATTTCCTCATAGCCTCCTGAATTTCCAAATCGTTTGGATCGGGTGGAAACATCTGTTCTAAGCCTTTTGGATTGACCTTATGCAGAAATGTCGCCCAGTTATCAGCCCGAGCCCTCACTCTATTCAATGAATCTGCATCAGGTAAGACTTCCTCACTGGATATTACTTTAAAACGATCCCGCCCAAAAAACTCTTTTAAAAACTTTTTAGACTCTGTGGAGTCGTCGATACTAGCCGATGTTGCTAATATCACCAGCTGCTCGGAGTCGATATCCAGCCCCAAACGATTAAGCAATAGCCGTAATATATAAGCCACTTCCGTACCAGGCGTTCCCCGATAAGAATGCAATTCATCAATAACCAAGAAAAACTTATTATTTTTATCTTGAGCCAACCAGTCTCTGGTTTGGTCAAAAATCGGCTCCTCTATTTGCCTCATTAACATTATATTTAGCATACTGTAGTTGGTTATGAGAATGTCAGGTGGTGTTTCTTGCATATCCCAGCGTGACCACATTTCACCCCCGTCGATATCAGGAAAATAGTAACGTGCAGATTCCTTGAGTTCAGCAACCTTAGAACACTCGGCTTCTAACTCCTGCAGGTGATCAGCTAAACGCTTAACGGCGTTGCGATTAGTAGGCCATCCGGAGACGGGAGTGAGGCCGGTATAGCGACCAAATAACACCCGGTTACCATTCCGTTGCATATCTAACCACTGGTGGCTGCTTGGAGAATCAAGTGTATTCCTCAAACGGCGAAGTTGGTCCTCAACCAGGGCGTTTAAAGGGTATAATATCATTGCTCGTACAGCATGAAGATTATTCTGCCAACGGCCAGAATGTGCAAACTGACTTACGCGATTCCCTTGAGTATTAATATCCTGGTGCCACCACTTGTGATTCTGCGGAGCGGGAGGACATAATGGCCAATCAAGTGATTCCTTTGCTAATTCGGCTAATATTGGTAGTAAAAAACACTCGGTTTTTCCAGATCCGGTTCCTGTGGTAACCACGATATCCCGCCCATTGACTAACACTTCTTGAAGCGCCTGCCACTGATGTTGGTATAGTTGCATTCCATCCGGTATTAAATCATTTGCTATATAAGCCAGGTCCCTATATTCAGAAGGTAATCGTTCAGAAACCTCTTTAAGGCTCAGTCCGGATGAGGGATAGACGGGAAGGGTTTCCAGAAGAGGTAGCTGAGATAGAACCCCTGACTCCTCTAAGAGTATACGTCTTTCTTGGTTAAGGATATCATAACGAAGAGGAAACGCAGATTCTATATACATACGATAGATATGGTTAAGACGTTTATAAGTACCTAAGAAATCATACATCTTTGCTCTCCAACCAAAAAAGCATCGATTTTATAAACTAAATCATCAATAAGAATTTTGGGAATGCTGTGATATAAAAGACTAGTTCTTTTACCTGTGAAAGCAGGAAGGCGACCTGAGGCTAAGACCAAGGTTTTCTCGTAGATATAGGGCCAGTGTTGTAGTTTCGGTATTATAACACACTGTTTTTCAGGGGTATAACCTACATGTATGGGTTCGGCATTCTCATAGAGGTCTAAAAAATGCAACCCATACCAATCTCCCTTAAGCCAACGCTGCTGTGATTCGTCAAAATATAGGTTCATACAGTGCCGGTATTTTCCTTTGTTTTGTGTTAACCGATATAATCCTCTCGGAGTCTTGTATTGGTCGTCGTTTTGTAAAGCACCTTCATAACTTGTATAACCATCTTCGAACCATCTTTCAACCGTATAGTTATACAAATTAAGCCGATCTAAAAATGAAAGACTCATTCTCCATCCATCCATATCAGGGATGATTTTTGCCAGCTGTAATGCAGCTTGTCCTGTGAAAATAAAATCTTCTTTCTTTTGAAATTTTTGAAGTTCCTCTACTTGTTCCGAGTCAATTTTTATGCATACAGGGCCCTCATATAATGGCTGGCTGTCATACTGGACTGTACAAAGGTTGGATATAGAATCTATTATTGCTGGAGTGCGTTGACCACAGAGATAATAATACTTCTGATTTGCAGAGAGGACCAAACACAATGGACAAACATGCCACCGGGTACCATCTTCTGAACACTCCACATGTCCTAGTAACTTTAATCTTCGAAACACATTCCGGGCTTTTTTAGAACTATCAATGATACCAAGAGCTAAACACGCATTAACAAAACTATTCCAGTTCCCTCCCCCAGCAGCAGATAACCAGTACATCAATCGGTCGTAACGTGCCTCTTGTTCGCAGTCACCGCTTTCATAGGGTTCGAATGTTTCTTCTGTATCCATATAATAGTTTTCAATGGACCATAAGGATCTATACTTTAAGGAACTGAAACTATGAACATCCAGATTCATGGATGATGTCATTTTTTTGATTTCATTTAATTGATAATGGCCATAGCTTTTCTCCTTTTATTCCAGCAATTGAGAAAACACGGTTAGTCATCTCGGGTAAAACATCGCTATTATACCCGTCTACTGCTAGAAAGACATAAAATTCACGTGAGGCATTCTTTTCGATTTTTATTACTGGTATTGTATTGGCTAGTTCCAGTCTTAGAATAGCATTCTTTATCTTATTTAAGATTTGTTCTGGATTTCCAACAGTTCGAACAGCTACATATCTCCTGACACTCATTGCCATTCTCCTTTATGGTTTTTCCAGTATACTGGCACCCACCACTGTATACTTACCCAATTGTGTACCAAAACCGGGGGCAACCTTTTGGTGTTGTATGTCACCCCAACCAACGATTTGGAATGTTTTCGTGGCGATTTCTCGATGTTCCTCAAAAACACGAGCCAAGTAGTTTCCAGGTGGTAAACTCGGCAAGGTATTCGGTTGGTTGGTTACAACTGATTCTCTAAAAATAATATTTTCATCATTTCCAAGTTCGGTCACCAACAGATCTACATTATGATTGAATGCTATAACAGTGATTTCTGGTTCATAGCCTGTAAACCACCGTAGTTTGGGAGGCAAACGCAATCCGTTTGTTAAAGATATAGTTGCTTGAAAGCTAGGGCGTAAAGCTTCAAATAAATCATTTTTAACAGCAACAATGTTTTCCCAATTTTGGGAGACGACCATGCACTCCCGATACTCAATCCAATCACTAAGTTTGCCTGTGAGATAAATACTATGGTCCCATTTAAGCAGGTTCTCCTGGCCTAACAATTCAACCTGTTCTTCATAATCTTTATGGCATAGCAATAAAAATGTCTCACCCAGTTCAGGATATCCCCAACTGGCAAAAACCCCCGACTCCTGGTTTTCAGGGTCCCTTCTTAATATCCAGAAACCTTTCTCAGGGATGATCAGTTCTTTGATGAGGGTATCTCCTAATACTTCAAATCTATATCCCCCAGTTGGATCCATTGCCCACAATGGAAAATACCATCCTTTTCGCTCTTGAGTTAAACTGTGTTGTTCCCCTTGATAGTATATTTTCAAATCTGAAACATCGTATCTTCGGGGTTCCTGTGGATAAATGAGGTATTCAATTTTACTTTCAAAAGGATCCTCAACCCGATATAAACCTGCTGTTAGACGTCGCTGATGAGAGACATCCAAAACGCTGACATTTTCCATTAGATTCTGAGTCCAATCAATAGTAGTGTATAATTCATATACAGCCTCGCAAAATGCCTGATATCTCTGGCGGTCCTTATTGTGCAACAACTCTCGTATATGTCTAGAACCAAAATGTTGAGCATTACTTTGAAGCCATATACTGATTCTTTCGATGTCCAAAACTTTACTCAATCGACCATTTCGTTCTTCCCGGCGTAAAACTCTCTCCATCCTTTCTCTATCAGCCATGCGTAATAAAGCCTGGGATAAAGGATAATTAATATACCTACGAGGTACATTGTCACCGGGTTTTGCAGTTGGTAGGTAAGCTTCTTTCAATAAATACTGGTTCCATAATTTCCAAAGCTGCACTTCTTTACCTGGAGGGTTAAGGCTAGCAGGCCGCCCGTTTCCGTTTAGACCAATAATCGACTGAAAGCGTGTAAAATAATTACTTTCTGAGACCAAACCGTCTTCAGTTTCCTCATCCATCATTAAATACGCTGCCAGAACCATTGCTCCAAGAAAACCTACACAACGTGGAAGGCCTTTTTGATCAGTCCCTTTTAATAGATTTATGTTCACTGTACCATTTCGTATACAGTAACTCCTTACAGCTAAAAGGAAGTCATCCGCCCATGGTCTTTGCCCTTCTTTAATAATAGTTAATCTTTGGGAAATATCTTGTAACGCAGCATAATCAAGGCTTAGGTAAACAGAGCTTCCAACTGGTAACCCCTGGAGAAAATAGTCCGTTATGGCTCTGTTCCACTGATGGTTAGTCAGCCATTTTTTCACCTCTCAATAAGATGAGTTTCAAGAATTTCATCAAGTGTTTCGGTATGGATATTTTCCTCGTCTTCCAAGTAATTTAAGAATTGATAACCCCCCATATAATTAACAATCTAATATGCTGTTGGTACCCGCTTGATTATTGTGGTGTAAAAACCCCTATAGGTTAGACACTTTATAACAAATTGCCTCTGTTACTAAATTCGACATTAGTTTCCAATAACCTTCCAGGCAAAAACCTTTGTATCACATTGTTTGTAACCTTTTCCGTTTCTGTGCGATAAAACTTCGATAGGCTGATGTTACTTTAGGGCTATCTCTTGCTGTGAATTACAACTAGATTGATAAAGGATATTGAAATAGCCAAACATGTTAGGGAAAAAACAACAGATCGATCTAATATAGTAAAAAGAGTATATCAGAAAAAACCAAGTCAATAGATTAGGAGCATATAAAACCTTTTATGGAAAAACTAACAGTTAAAATTGGTCATAATAAAAAGGCATACCCACTCTATTCAACTGTAGCTTTGGTATTAATTACGGCAGTAATAGCCGGTACAATTTATTTTAACAGTCCAATCAGGAAGATTGAGTCCATCAGAAATGATAGCAAACTGCTGTGACAGCATTGTGTCATATTCACCCGAAGCGCAGTCCTCAGCTTCCAAAAACAATCTGCTTTACATATTCTTTTATTTTTACTTTACTGGACAGATTGAGCAGTTCAGCTACCAGCGGCAGTGAAACAGGTTGAAGCATTACCTCTGCATATTTGCTTCCAGTTGCCGGATTCTTAATATCTATTTTCTGCAGTTTTGCCTCCGAGGACATGGAAGGGTAAAGTATTTTTGCGGTGTTGTTGCCAATTCCACTTACGGCGTAAATCGACAACTGATAGAGCATTTCCCTCGGCAGATTCCTCTCCCAAAGGTCCCTGTATTTGGCATCCAGTTATTATCTACAGCAGCAATAATTTCTGCACCTCTAACAAGCAGTGCCCTTTTCTCACGAGCAATACTGATAGCTTCTGGGAGTTCTATCTGCCGCATATCTTTGGCACTTCTTCCAGTTATCCATTTATTCTATCTTCTTTTCGATCTTACCATATAAATACCAAATTTTAAAGCACTACCACCACCGATTCCACCAAAGCGCCCTGTCTGGAACTCATCATCGTTTTTAAATTCCAACCAGTAAACTAGGCTCTCCCTATTGCCGTGGTTAAACATGGTTTCCAGCAGCAGTTCACCATCAAGACTCATTAATTTTTCCAGTCCAAAATTGCTTTTAAACAGCGCGTAACTCTCATTGAGCTCATCTTCTTGTAGAAATTTATTCTCCCCAAGCATCTTCTGGTATGTTTCGAAAATTTTGTCCTGAAAATTCATATTTCTTTTTGTAACCTCCCTGTATTAATAATTATAAATTTTACACAAGACACGGTTACAATCAAGATCATATCTGGCCTTAGATATTTTAGAGTGCCAAAAACTGTTGAAGTAAGAATATCCTCTGTACCTTCAAGTACGGCTTGTATCAAATTATCACCCCCACATGTTGATTTCCTCCGGTTTTTCTGCATTTGTATGGATATCACATAAGATCGGTTTTGGTGCTTCTTTATTGATAATTTCCTTACATTTAGGATAATTAAGGCAGCCGTAAAATTCATTGCCTGCATTCTTTCCCCTGGCTGCTTTGCGTAACACCATGGGTATACCGCATTTGGGACACAAAATAGTGTCATTATTACTTTGAGTTTTAGGTATATCTTCTGGCCTGTTGAAAACTCCCGCTACAGCTGTTTCTATTTCTGTAGATGTATACCCAAACTTTGTCGGAATCCGTATGAGTTTAAAGTTTGCGTCTCTATATACCTTCTCCACAAACAAATCCCGCTCTTGCCTTTTCCTATTCATATGGCTGCTGTCATCGAGCTCTATTCCACATAATGGGCTCATCGTACTTGGATCACACAAAATAAAGTCTACATGCTTTTGGGATATTTTCCCGAAATATTTCATATAATCTCTCCCGACTTCTTTGCTGATAAAGAAAATATCTTTTAATCCTACTTTAGGACATATGACCGCTCTATCACCGACATAGAGCTTCAGCGCATGATAAAAGGACTTCTCTGCATCAGTTAATAAACTATCGCTAACCTTATATGGAAGCTTCTTATCCTTAACCTTTGGAACTTCCTTAAACGGGATAACCTTTGTGACTGCCTTATCTGACACTCCCTTGTCTTTCTTTACAAATTTATTAAAAATAATAACACATATTATTAACACTAATAACCATTCCATAAAAACAACCCCTCACTTTTCTTAAAATACTTCCCGAACCACTCCATTTTGACTACACCCCACGCAAATAATTACATTCCCCTAAGGGATAGATCTCAAACCAGACTATCCCTGATCAACACTTGACTTTCGAGCTAAAAACCATAAAGGTAATCTCTCTAATTCTTGGGTTTATTACGAAAGGTAATCGGTAGGTAAGCTGCAGAATTTAGTGAATTGTTGTGCGAAAAACGGAAATCCTATTATTCTATCGAACAGACTGCTATAAACATCTTGATGTCATTCTTATTAATTTTGACACCGGGCGTAGATTTCCCTGCTATTTTTGCAATATTTTGTAACTTGCGCGGTGCCGAGGTAGAGATGATATCGGGGGCAGCGGAAAGCCAATTCGCCTTGGCAGCAAACATAGGGATTAACTCCCTCTATACCGCTCCCTCGGCACCAGTGTGTTTCAACTTTTTATAAGTATGTTGTGCAATGGCTTAAGTAACATTTTCCCTAGTTGGCACTACCGGCTACCGAGGCAACGGAGCAGTGATCCAGTGATTAAAAGGTTTTCATGTTTTTCTTACCTCCTAAATTTTTATTAAGGTACCCTTTACCACCCGACTTTTGTCGAATGCGATTGTCAACTTAAAATAGATCCAATTAGTGATCCACCCTTGATTTTTTGAATCTGGACCGCTATAGCGTCCCCTGTACTGCCGGGATGGTGGCTGGACACAGGGAAGGATGACGATATTTTAGAGGCCTACCGTGTGGTGCTGGACAGCTATGTTAATCAAGTAGATGGACCAGTGATTGACAATAGGTGGGATCAGCAAGAGTAGCTGGGCAGGTCGGCAAGATTTAGCCATATAATAACTGATGTTCTGAAAGAATGTCTTTTACAATTTAAGGTGGCAATTATTAATTGTCAGCTTCTATTGATAGTACACAGTGCTTTTCACATATCACTTTATTTATGCAACCTCAGTTTTTAATTGTTTTTTTAGGAAATTTAAGTAACAAGGGTAAAGAGTAGATGCCACTTGTGTCCGAACATGCAATTTTGATCGTTTGGCTAAACAATGGCCCACGAAGCCAACAAGAACTGGGAAAAATATTATTGATACCTTAAAAATTTGTAAAAAGGAGTTGGCTTTGTTCTCTTCTTTTAAAATTGTTTTGATTATTATCAAAAATATTAGAAATGGAGTGACGAAAGAAAATAATAATTTGCCTACTGCTTCCAGTTCATCCAATGCACTGGTCCTCAGATAGCAGACTATATCTGTGTAGACTGCATCATTTTCGGGGGTAAGTTTTTTGCTCAACTCATAATTTTTCTTGACCATCTTTTCTACCTTACTCATCTGGTCGCCCCTCCTTTGTAATCCTTGAAAACCACGTCGATCACATTACGCAACTCCAGCCATGTCTGATAAAAGTTTTCCAGTTCTTTTTCACCTTTCTCTGTTAGGGAGTAGTATTTTCGTTTAGGTCCATAGGGAGATGCCTTGTCTTTACTGTACAGCAGTTTGTTCTTTTTGAGCCTGATCAGCAGCGGATAAACAGTCCCTTCACTTATCTCCTGAAACCCGTATTTCTTCAGTGTTTCAACAATTTCATATCCATAGGTTTCTCCATCACCGATCAGCTTCAAAATACATCCTTCCAATAATCCTTTAACAACTGCGGGGTTTTCATCCTTATCCCTCCCTACTATGTTTTACACAGTAGCTGTCAGCTATATTGTAATACAAAGTAGTCATGTCTTCAATATGATACAGCATTTTCCTGCAATACCCCCTCCTTCCCTACCCCTGTTAAAAAAATGACAAAATTAATTGCTTGCCGGCTTGAATGTGACACTATGCTGTCATAGCAGTTTGCTATCATTTCTCATGGATGCTCTATATTTTTTATCCACGGAGTTGTTGGCTACGCGGTGAGGGTATTGCCGAGCTTGCCAACCCTCTACTTTGCAACCATTTCATCCTTGTTATGCTGGCTGAAATCCACTAACGCACATTAAGAAAAGGTCTCCAACTCAGCATTATTCTCGCCCTCTCATACTCACATAACGCAGAATTTCTTAGTTTCTAGTTAATCTTTTACTAATAGGAGGTGATCACTTGAGAATCGCATCAGGTATTATTTCTTTAGTGCTCGGCTTTGCAGTCTTGTTTCAAAGCTGTGCCGTAGCAGGCTTAGGAAGTTTTGTCGCTCCGGATTCCACAACTGGCGCAGTAGGCATGTTAGTCGGTATTTTGCTATTAATTGGCGGTGCATTTTCGTTTCAACTTCCCAAGGTATCTGTAGTTATTTGCATCATAGCAGCACTTTTTGCTGGGATTGAGGCAATGAACGATTTCCCAGATATGAAAGTTTGGGCTGTCCTATGTCTTATACTTGCTGTAATGAATTTCTTTGGCGGGCGCAAACCAAAAGCACCAATTACCAATGACCCTCCGGCCCCCTCTCCCTAGCGTCCAGGTAGATATTACAACCGGACGGGAAATATCCTGGAGGGGGTATTGCCGCTTACGAGGCGGGTATCCCCTCCACTGGGGTATCACAGTTAGAAAACTACAAGAAATAAGCTAATGACAAGAATTAAGAGGAAATCAATAAGATTCAGAATCAGGAAAATGTGTCGGGTATTCGATTCTGCATCCATAAATATTGAGATAAGCAAGAAGAGAGGAGGTGACACTAAACATGCAACGCCAAAAAAGCATTTTGCTGTTAGTTCTTTGTTTTTTGTTTACAGCTGTTTTGTTCGGCTGCGGTGAAACAACAGAACCGAAAAAAGCAACAACAGATCCGACTGACACAAAACAACAAGAGACATTCAAAATTGGAGAAAGAGTAGAAATGGGCAAGCTCGTAATCACAGTGAATTCTATAAGAGATTCGCAGGGCAGCGAATTCTTAAAACCCGAATCTGGGCACATATATAAAATAGCTGACTGCACAATAGAAAATTTAAGCGATGAATCAGAAGCTATCAGTTCAATGTTGATGTTTAAGATGGCAGACAGTGAAGGATACAACTATAACATAACAATTACTGACAGTTCTAAAACGAGTCTTGACGGAGAATTAGGGCCAGGGAGAAAAATGAGAGGAGAAATAGCATTTGAGGTTCCTAGCGATGCAACAGGGTTGGAATTAATCTTTGAACCCAACGTATTAGGATTCGGACAGGCTATTTTTAAACTTGACTAAAAATTTTGCTGTTAATGCACCCTATTATGTAAATAAATAATAGGGTGTTTTTTATTTTATTTTGATTTCTGCTTTACAACCCTTTTAACGGGTTAATGAGCTTCTCGAAATGTTTCCACTATCACAAATTCTTCAGAGCTTTGAGCAGAGCACCAGTCACTAATGCTACTCCCTCGATCAGCTTAACCAGCAAGCTCGGGGAGTAAAAGCATCTCCCCTCGCAAAGGTACCGGTTACCACCCGACATTTGTCGAATATCAACGAATTGTTTAATCTTCAATGATTACCTATTAAGTAACTTCACCTACCCTATCCGTCCAAAGTTAATCACTGACTTCGCTATAATAAGGGTCATAATATCTTCTTTATCCCTAGCCTTAAGAATCTTGCGATACAATGCTTCTTTTCTCTTTTCAAAAAAAGCATTAAAATCATTACCGAAATTACCGGTTGATATCATAGCATGAAAGAAATATAATATGGTTAGAATTTTACTACGAGGAGTTGATACCATGCAGATTAAACCGTCCGCAAGCATCCGGCAGAACTACAATGAGATAGCGGATTTATGCAGGTCTACAGGTGAGCCGGTGTATCTTACCAAAAACGGCGAGGGTGATCTCGTAGTGATGGATATAGAGTCTTTTACCCGCCGTGAAAAAATGCTGAAGTTGCGGGAAGAACTGTTGGCTGTTGAGGAAGACCGTCTGGCAGGTCGTACCGGAATGACGCCAGATGAACTGGACAGCCAACTGGAAAGCATCATTGACGAGGTGGAGCATGGGAAAAAATCCTCAGTATAAGGTGATTGTTTCCGACCGTGCCCGTCAGATGCTGGCGGGCCATGTCTGTTTTCTGGCACAGAAAAGCCCTGTCGCCGCTCGCAAGGTGAAAAACAACCTGATGAACGCCATCCGCTCTTTGTACCAAATGCCGGAGCGTTTCCCCTTCTTGGAGTCCGGGTTTATTCCGCCAAACAAATACCATAAGATGTTCGTTGAGAAGTGGTATCTCATTTTATACCAAGTCAAGGATCAGACAGTATACGTTGACTACATCGTGGATTGCAGGCAAGATTACGGGTGGTTGGTGAGATAGAAACAACGTAATAGCAGTAGTCCTAGATGGACAGTGCCCACATAGGCGGCCATACTCAGTAGAGCTTCAAGCCCCACCTTGATGTTGATCTGAACTGTTATTCTAAGACTCCGGCTAACGGCTTTTGGCTGAAATAGTCCAAAGCCTGATTGACACTGTATATATCATATATTTTTTTCTCCAGAAAGAACATGATTACCAAATCAAATGTGTTGCTTTCAGATAAGGAGTAACCTGCAGCACTTAAGAGTTTGTCGGTTTCTTTTTTATTCAGCTCAAGGGCCAAGGCCAGTGCTATCACTGTATTTTTCCCGGGGCGGTAATCGGGGTTGGATCTTATTTTAGAAAAATGCCTGCGGTCTATTCCGGCCCTTTTTGAAATATCGATAATAATTCGGTAATATTATAGTTTTGTCCATCCTCTTCCTCCAGTGATAACATCCTTAAAAATTGGCTTTCATCAATGATTTCCAACAGGTAGCCCTGCTCAATGAGTTCTTTGGCGCGTTTTGTTTTGCGGCTCTGCTTGCCGTCAACAAACCTTGAAAAATCTTGTACTCCCATCACCAAGCAATCTGTTCGTTTTGTAACATTGCTTGATACAGAGCCACCGTTGTTCACGACCATTTGTGCAGCGTGCTGCCTTGTCATGCTGATCAATGTTCCTGTAAAAACCACATTTTTGCCGCTGAATACCAAATGTCTTGCCAACACCCGGAGCACCCTGCAAAATAATATTTTGCTTGTGTTCCAGAAGAGAAGCAAGGGTATCAAAACGCTCATCGGTCATATAGACTTCTGCCAAGAAATTATCCTTGGAATATGCTTTACTATGCTGTTAATATTATCCTATTCTTGATATAATGGAAAGAAGAGTTTAGCCTAAAGGGTGGGACATCTTAGCTACATTAGTTTGGAGGTGCTTTTTTTTGAGTGAGTTGGAGATGTTTTTAACCAGTCTTAGGGAAAATAAGCCGCTTCTCCAAGAGCAATATGGGGTCAATACTTTGGGGGTATTTGGCTCTTTCGTTCGTGGTGATCAGGATAAGAATAGTGATGTTGATATTTTGGTTGGATTTAATGAACCGGTAGGTCTTCTCAAATTCGTAGCTTTAAAATATCAATTAGGCGAGATATTAGGTAAAGATGTGGATTTAGTTATGAAAACGGCATTAAAACCAAAAATCGGGGAGCGTATTCTGGAAGAAGTGATCTATATATGAGCAAGCGACATTATGAAGATTATTTAAAGGACATTTTAGACTCTATTTATGCTATCGAAAGTGTTGACTTCCCAAACATTTATCAATGGTATGACTAAAAACGAATTTATTCGTGATCTAAAAACTATTTATGCAACGAGAAAGGCTATTGAGATTATTGGGGAGGCAGCAAAAAAAATCCCGAGTTCAATTACAGATAAGTATAAAGATATTCCCTGGAGAGAGATTGCTGGTATGCGTGATGTGCTTGTGCACGATTACTTTGGTGTAGACTTGAACGTATTATGGAAAACAGTTCAACAAGACATTCCAGAGTTAAAGATGATGTTTGTAAAAATTATGAGGATAGCTCCCACGTTGAGCTAATCCACGGGATTATCAGTGCAAAGGTACCGGTTACCACCCAACTTTTGTCGAATAACAATGAATTGTTTAATCTTCAATGATTACCTATTAAAACAGATCCTGCATATTCTGCCCCACCTCCAACTGCCGGCAGGAAAAATGAACCCTGCACTGAGTGGGGCTGGCTTTTTAAGATATGGGACCAGATAAAAGTGAAGTTTGGAGATGATGGGTTGTTTAACTGGCTTTACAGACAGCAAAAATCGATGGCACTGGCACCAGGATAAAAAAACCCCACATAAGCTGTCTATGGATTGACGGCTCCGCTTCGAAGAAAATGGATGCTGGAAACCTCACCAACATCTAGAAACGAAGGAGCGGAGAAAAGATGGATTTTGAACTGCAAGAACAGATAGCATTATATAGCGAGATTTTGCCCAACAATGACTGTGGTGATAATAATGGCGGCTATATATATGTCCTGGCCGTAGCCCTTATCACCCCTTAAAACCGTTATTACATTCGCCTTAAATACTATATTTAAGATAATATGTGTTATAATTAATAACAACGGCCGTACTCTTAATCATATTATGTGAGGCGATTACTACAATGAATAAAATAATCTATAAAAAAATCTATAATATTTTCGAACAAAACGATGGCTACGCTTATACCCGCGATATAACAGGGGCCGGTATTCACAATATCTACCTTAACGAATTGCTTGAGGATAGAAAAATAGAACGTATCAAATGGGGTCTATACCGTTGGGTAGGAATGGAGAGGGCTGGCGCCTCCAGCATGGTTGATGTATCTCTGGCTATACCCAAGGGCGTTATCTGTCTGCAGTATGCTCTGGCTTATCATAACCTAACAACGGCAAAACCATGGGAAATATCTGTTGCCATTAGCAAAAAAGACAGGGTAATACCACCGGACTACCCTCCGGTGAAACTATATTACTTCCTACCAAGGATTTACAATGCAGGTATTGAAATAATTCAAATAGGAAAACAATCGGGTAAAAATTTATAAACAGGGAAAAAACCATCTGTGATTGTATGCGGTACCGCAAACAAATTGGTCAGGACATTATTAAAGAAATGATGCTAAACTATCTCAACTATCATAACCGTAACCTTGAATTGTTGCTGAAATACGCAGATATCTGTAGGGTCACCCGACAAATCAAGATGTATCTTGAGGTACTTTCATGAAAAAAATACGAAACAAACCTGCCTCTATCTTAGCCAGGTTAAAAAAATGTCGCTCAAGCCAACGATATCGATTATAACGCGATTTTGATCCTATATATGCAGGAAAGATTCCTTTACCGCCTGGCAGTTTCCCCTTACGCAGATAATTTAATTTTTGGTACCTGTCTTTGAATCAATTTGCAATGAAAAGGAGTTCTTCTTTTATTGGGAACCAACGGTTAACAAGTGGGTGTGCCGTCATTGGTGGATTCGGAATGGAGGTCAAGTTTTATACCCATTTTGGTGATATCGGCTAATTAGTCTGCAATGAAAGTATACGCAAAGGTATCAGTTACCACCTGATACAAAGATAACCGCCAGTCATTTTCCCAGCCGGCGGTTACCCCTCTATACACTTTATCGACCTCACTTGGTTTTTTTCATTTCTTCCATCATGTAGTTGTAGAGATAGTACATCTCATCATAGGGAAATTCGTATAACCAGGAGAGGATAGCGGGTCGATTATTTTCTAGGCCAGCCGTTCTTTACTTGGTGATATATACTTTTTCCAGACTGGGCTTGAATAAGGGATCAATCTTCAAATCTTTAACATTATTTCTGGTAGCATAGATACAAACATCATTATAAACAGGTGCAATCGGCACATCCTCAGCCACCAGCTTCTGCAGTTCACTGTAGAGCTTCTGTCTTGATGCCATATCTTTTCCGGTAGCAGCCTCAGCTACCAGGCGGTCTGCCTCAGGATTAGTATAACCAAGACCCCTTGCCACATTCATCTGCCCCTCAGAGTGAATCCAGCGACCAAAGAAGAAATCCGGGTCTCCCGTCATCAGTGTATACGGGGAGAGAGTCATATCAAACTCACCCTTCTCCAATGCATCTTTCCAAGCAGCCATCTCCATCGACTTCAACTCTACATCAAGATTAAGAGCTTTCAGCTCAGACTGTAATATTTCGGCAATTGATTTATATGGCCATCTATTAGCTAAAGCAGCGTTGATGACAAAATTCACCTTTTGCGGTTTGTCTACTTTGGCTGCCAGTTCCTTGGCTTTAGCTTTGTCTGTTTTCCATAGCCCCTTTTCTGCCCACTTCTCAGCCTGTGGAGTGTAAATTGTATCCGCAGGCTCACCGTAACCGCTCAGCACTTTATCCACCAACTGCGCGCGGTCCAGGGATAAACTAACCGCCTTGCGGAGATTCTTATCTTTGAAGGGTCCCTTTTTGTTGTTAAAAATTATATAGTGTGATGTTGTCACCGGCTTTGTAAGCAAGACCAGGTTTTTGTCCTCTTTAATGGTGGATGCCTGCTCCGGCAGAACACCACCCACATCCACAATGGCCTGTATTTCACCGGTCGTCAATGCAGCTAGACGTGTTGAGGGATCGGACACAGTTTTGAATGTCACTTTCTCCAACTTGGCCTTTTTGCCCCAGTAGTTATCATTGCGGGTAATAACCAGCTCTTCACCCTTTTTGTAGTCCTCGAATTTAAATGGACCTGTGCCATAGGGATGGGTTACTTTCCCCTCTTCATTGAAACTCTTCGGGCTGAAAATGGGACAGCCATGGTACGCCACCTTGGCTGGAAAAGCTGGCTCCGGGCGGTTGAAGGTAAACTTGACAGTTTTATCATCCACTGCTTCAACCTTATCCAGAGTAAGAAAGGTGCCATAGCCATCCAGCTTGGGGGTGTTCTTTAAACGCATGACACTTTTGACCACTGCATCGGCATTGAGAGGAGAATCATCGTGAAACTTGACACCATCACGCAGAGTAACCATCCAGACCTTATTGGTGTCATCAGGGGTAAGTTTTGTTGCCAGCTGCATTACCGGTTCCAGGTCATCACCCGGGTAGGTAAGCCCTTCCCAAACCCCTGTACTGCCATGTAAGAAGTTGGCGGTTTCTGGGCCCTCATAAAAATCCCTGCCAATACCAATAACCAGTTCCTGAGGAACCTTGTCCTTTTCCGACTGCACCTCTTTTTCTGAATCGCAACCCAGTAAAAGCCCGCAAGAGAGCAGCACTACCAATAACAAGAAAATGGCTTTTTTGAAACGCAAATTTTCTCCCTCCTTCATAGTAACGATACTCTAATTCAAAGATTTAGATGGCATCATATATGCTGAACACATTAACAGCATAAAAAAATCGCTTCGCCTTTTCAATCCCCCCTTTCTAAAATAAAAAAACACGAAGGATCCCCCTTGCTCCATCCAGGGCAAGAAGACCTCCGTGGTCTTGATTAGACGCTATTAAGATTTTATCTTAGTACAGTTTCGACATCTAACAGCGCAAGTTCACTGATGTTAAGGGCATCATACTTTCCCTTTCGAATGCTTCGATATGGGTTGGAAACGGAGCATGGACAATAAATATCTTCGTTGAGAACCCCCACCTGCATATCGATTTTTTGGACCAATTCATTGATTGAAAGACAATTATGGTGTGTGCAGGCCTCAACTAAAATATTGCCGCAAATTCTGGCATCATCTGAGGCATTATGATGGTTAAATATGTATCCCAGGTGGTTTCCGATGTTTTTTAACGAATAGCTTACCTGTTTATCCCACGTCCTTCTTGCAACATTATAAGTGCAGATAAATTCTACATCTGGATATGACAATCTATAACCATCTAATAGCTGCCGCAAAACGCTGATATCAAAACTCGCATTATGGGCAGCAACGAGCTTATTATTGAGAAGTTCATGTATTGCGGGCCAAATCTCATGAAATCTGGGTTTGTCAACGACATCACTACTGGTGATGCCGTGAATTTGAGTATTAAATGGATTAAAATAATCTAAATGACGAGGAGGGCGGATGAACCATTCGTACTCTTTTGAGAATCGGCCATCTTCAAAAAACACCAGTGCTACGGCGCATGCGCTTGCTCGTTTCTCATTCGCAGTCTCAAAGTCTATTGCCACAAAGTCAATTGTCATGATGTCACCCCCGAAAACATAGAAGCATTATTAGGGTAGGGTTTAATAGCCATGCAAGGAATCTATACATCTCTATCCTCAGATAATTCTAATCCCGGCACTGTTTTAAAGTGCTAAACCAAAGGTAAGCCAATAAACAAAAATATACTCATTAGAAAACGGACCACTCTACCATTATTTTTATTAATTTGACACAAGGCATAGATCTCCCTTCCATTTATGCAAAATGTTGATGGCTTTATGTGAGGTGGTCTGAATACAGCCACCCTGGTACCTCGGGCACGATAATGGTATAATCTGACATAGGAATTATCGTTATTTGTTATAGGGGCTTCCTTTATGGGGGAGGGGTTACTGTGACGTTTGACTGTAATGTTACGCCTGATGAGGCGGAAGAAGCGTTTATTGATGCTTTGTTTCGCAAGGGCAGGGATAGACGGTTGCTAGTATACGGTGTAACAGATGCAGGACGATATCTATTAATAGTAGTCATATTAAAACCCGACGGTGTTGCCCGTGTAATCACAGCACGAGACATGAGCCGTTCGGAAAGACGTTATTATCTACGGGAAAAGGGGGTATGGTAAATATGACCAAAAAGGTGCCTGAGTTTAGAACCGAGGAAGAAGAAGCCCGTTTTTGGGATGAACATGACAGCACAGAGTTTATTGATGATTTTGAACCTGTAGAAATAGAACTTTCGCCGGAATTGAGGGATGAGATTATAAGTAAAAGGGAACTTAAAAAATCGGTCACATTGCGTTTGGAACCTAGCCAGATCGAGGCCGTAAAAAAAATCGCTGCTAAAAAGGGGCTGCCGTATCAGACTTTGATCCGTTTATGGATTGCAGAAAAAATCAGAAACGAATTTATGTAAGGAACAAACCGGCCTAACTTTTTCCTGGAATGTTTTTCTTTCTCCTACCAAACAGTCCATAACAAGGTGCGTAGTAAAGTCTCCGTTTACTTTGATTTGCCATCTGAGGCCGGTGTTGTTAATTATTTTGCAGCTTTAATCTCCATTCTCAAATCAAGAGCTTTAAGTGCAAAGAGTACCCTCATCACTGCGGTTTTTAGCATCCCGGTATGGTTTGAGCTCGGTCACTCTAACACTCCGGCTAACGGCTTTTGGCTGAAATAGTCCAACGCCTGGTTAACACTGTACAGATCATATATTTCTTTGTCCAAAAAGAACAGGATTATCAAATCGAATGTGTTGCTTTCAGATAAGGAGTAACCAGCGGCACTTAAAAGCCTGTCGGTTTCTTTTTTATTCAGTTCCAGGGCAAGGGCCAGCGCTATCACTGTATTCTTCCCGGGGCGGTAATCGGGATTGGACCTTATTTTAGAGAAGTGCCTGCGGTCTACTCCGGCCCTTTTATAAACATCTGAATCGCTGGCACCTTTCTTATCGATGAAGCTGAATAATACCTGATGAAATGTTGGCTTGCGTTTATCTTTGATAAAGTTTTCTAATTCGGAATCCGGTAAACCTATATAATCATGTCCAATATCTAATTCAATATCCGGCATATCCATAGAATCATATCTTGCAGGTTCATAAAGGACATAATCCAGTCGCTCTAGGTGTTTTTCGACATACTCCTGTAGTTCCTTTAACAGCTTTTCGTCAAGCATATCCATATCCTCCCTTAAAAAAGATCAGGAGAACCGTCCCCCTGATCTGATCTCCCAAATGTCGCTTGACAGGCGACCAAATTATGGATTGACTTGGCTAATATTATAACATGAACAAAAAACTGAAAGGATGATATGTATGAACATGAATTTAACAGAGATTATTTTTCTGCTTGACAGGAGTGGTTCAATGGGAGGGCTGGAAAGCGATACCATCGGCGGTTTTAATGCTTTCATAGAGAAGCAGAGCCAATTGGAAGGAGAAACAATCGTCACAGCAGTCCTTTTTGATGACAGGTACGAAATATTATGGAATGGCGTTAAGGCAAATGAAATAAAGCTGACTGAGAAGGAATATTATGTACGGGGATGTACCGCCCTCTTGGATGCTGTGGGTAAAACAATTCTGGATGTGGGCCACAGGTTATCAAGAACAAGTGAGGATGAAAGGCCGGGCAAGGTTATATTCGTTATCACCACAGAC
>NZ_CDRZ01000020.1 GCF_000946815.1 Syntrophaceticus schinkii
ATGGCTTGCAGCATTTGGCAGTACGGTTTATGATTTTACCTACCCGAAAAAGCTTCATACTCAGGCAGCTTTAATATGGGTACGAAGCACTTAAGGCCGATCAAGCGATTTAGGTCTTGCTTTCACCACTGATCCAAGGGTAAAGGCATATGGTTTAGTAGCCTTAGAGGATGATAAATCAGCATTCCCTGTTTATAACCCTGCGCCGCTTTTCAGAGAGGAGATTATCAAAGCTTATCCTGAAATTACGGAGCAAATGAAAAAGTTGAGTTCTCTACTTAATGATGAAACAATTATCGATTTAAACGAACAGGTTGATATCGGCAAGAAGAGTGTGGAAGAAGTGGCTAAGAACTTTTTGAAAGAAAACGGGTTGATTGATTAAAAAAAGGTATAAAAAAACACCTAGAGTTGTTGTAGAAATAAGAGATTCAGTCATTCTATAGTTCCCTGATAATACATTCAAAAATATATCACATTAAGTTCTTAGTTCTACCAGATCTCAAATGGCCCTGGTGATCATTTCCGTGCTTTTATGAGAGCCAGGGCATTATTGGTGGTTAGTCGTTGGAAAAAGAAGTTCGGTTAATACATAGGTTACACAAATGGTTCAACACATAGGTAACACTCCGGTAACACTCTATTAAAATATTCAGTGAAGTTATCCTTAGCAGGGCATAGAGATAGTTCCGCAGATTTGGAGACAGGAACGGTTGAGAGAATGCAGAAGGTGACTGGCATCATCTGGGATTTTGGGCCGCATAGTACTTTCAGCTATTTATACGGAGCGCACTTAAGTACAGAGGAGGTAAAAATGACTATCCTTGATCAATTCATGCTGCTTTTCAGGTGCCTGAGTTTGTGAAACCATATCTGCACCATTTTGTCAGTGAGCAGGAAATGGAGCTTGTTGTAAAAATGGATGGCCGGAGCCTGACCAGGGATGAGATTGCCGCATTGTTTGAAGACCATTCAATGGATGTGGACAGACTGTTGGAGCAGGCTTACCAGCGGTTTGTTGTCAACAAAGAGGAAAGGAATGGGGCACTTTATTATAGTACCGGAGACTTTTACGCCAGACTGGATGATCAGTGTAAGTTCGGAAATTATTATGTTTTGCCTCAAGAGATCCGCCGGCAACTGGACAAGTGGTGCTATGAAGAGTATCTCAAGCGGCATGATAATTTCCAATTGGTTGTAGACAATGACCCGGATTATGAAAACTGCCACAATGACCTGATTTTTTTGGAATCTGAAGTTGAGGAAATGATCGATGCGGCTGAAAAAATTATGGTATTGCCCTGCAACTGCAAAATGCTGGCAGATAACTGTGACCGGCTGAGAGAGGTCTGCCTGTTTTTTGACGACCACATCACTGACCGTTCCCACGGGAGGTACCTATCCAAAGAAGAGGCCAGGGAACTGCTGCACATGGCTGATCAAAAAGGTTTGATGCATACAGGGGGACCCTATAATTGGAGAGAAAAGGGGCTTACCGCTGTTTGCAACTGTTGTGCTGACTGCTGCTATCCCTTGCGGGCAGCTATCGGGCTTGGAACAAAGGGGAAATGGCCGAAATCCCGCTATATCGCCCAATATGACCCTGAAAAATGCAGTTTGTGCGGGCGGTGTACGAAACGCTGCCATTTTGCCGCCTTTTATTATGATGGAACAACTATCAAAAAGGGTGGCAAAGAAAAGAAGAATGTTGCCTTTAACCCCGATCTTTGTTGGGGATGTGGCCTCTGCGCCAACACCTGCCCCAATGGTGCTATTATTATGAAGGAACTTTAGTTCACCGACTACTGTCATCTAGGACTCACGTCACCATCTAGGCATAAGCCGTATTTGATTTAATGCATGCAAATACAATTTGTATCGGCGCTTTTTAAAAAACCTTAATCCCCTGTCCATTGGCTCCCTCCCCGCCTGCTCTTCGCATAAAACGCAAAAGAGAATATTTCAAGCCCAACCCCCGCATAAAAACTTTGCACCTGGAGGGGTAACCAAGGTTCTAGGCCGCATTCTTATGTCTGGCATGGTATTTGCGATATGCTACATATTATAGGAAGATGATTACATAAAGTATGCCCTGTAATGGCGGAAAAAATTAGTTTCAAACTATGATGAACAGGTTACCCCTTACTAATTATGGAGGCAATGATTATGCTGGAAAATAGTCAAGATCGATTAAAGATAAATCCTAAATATATTAAAAAGGTATATCTGGGGGAAGGAGATATTGCGATCGAGGAGTTTGTAGCCGTAGCCAGATATGAGGCGGAAGTATGTTTTTCCCAGTCTTATGAGGAAAGAGTAAAAAAATCTCGGCAGCTGGTGGAGAAAATTTTAGAAGAAAACCGGCTTATTTACGGAGTGAATACCGGTTTTGGAGATAATGTGAAACATGTGATTTCTCCAAAAGATGCGGATCTGCTTCAGAAAAATATCGTTCGCTCACATGCCTGCTCGGTGGGAGAACCTTTGGGAAAAGAACTTGTGAGAGCGATACAACTGATGGCTCTTCTGGATGCCGGGTCGGGATATTCGGGAATATCATTGGAAATATTGGAACTGATCAGAGAATTATTGAATAGAAAAATCACCCCGTATGTTCCGGGAGAAGGATCTGTGGGTTATCTGGCTATTGAGTCCCATCTGGCGTTGGTTTTATTGGGTGAGGGGCAGGCTTGGTTTCAGGGTGAATTACTGCCGGGAGCAATCGCTTTGCAGAAAGCGGGACTATCACCTATATCTTTAAAATGTAAAGAAGGCTTAAGCATTATTAATGGGACCAAATCCATTACTGGGATTGGCATTATGGCTCTTTACGATGGAATTAATGCGGCTAAAGTCATTGATGTGGCAGGAGCTTTAACATTTGAAGCTTTAAAAGGGACATTAAAAGCTTTTGACCCTCGACTCCATAGTGTCAAAAGACATACAGAGCAGCAGGGGACGGCAAGGAATATGTTAAGAATTCTTCAAGACAGTGAAATTGCGCAAAAGTTTAAAGAAGAAAAAGTTCAGGATTGTGTTAGCCTTAGGGGGATACCCCAAATTCACGGGGCAGCAAAAAGAATGCTGAAGGATGCCTTAATTAACCTAACTAACGAAATGAATTCCTGCAGCGATAATCCCATTATTTATCCCCTGGATGGAGATGGGATCGCCCTCATGGGTGTGAACCCGGAAGGTTCATATGTAGGAATCTATTGTGACAGTATCTGTATTGCCATGGGGGTTCTCGCCAAATTGTCTGAAAGAAGAATCGACAGGCTGACAAACTCACATTTCAGCGGATTACCTCCCTTTTTAGTGAAAAACCCGGGATTAAACAACGGATATATGATTGCTCAATATACAGCTGCGGGCTTGGTGGGGGATATTAAGGTTTTATCACATCCCTCAAGTGTGGACAGCATTACAACATCTGCCAACCAAGAGGATTTTGTTAGTATGGCATATTTTGCAGCTAGAAAAGCTTATCAGGTAGCAAAGAAACTTCAATACATTTTAGCCATTGAGTTAATGGTGGCAGTTCAGGGCTTAGATTTATTGAAACCTCTGCGGCCTTCTTCAGCATCTCAAGCTGTATATAATTTGATTAGGGAAAAGGTTCCTGTATTAGAGGATGATGGATATATTTATCCTGATATTGAATACATCTTCCAACTAATCAGAAAGGGCAGTATTATCGACGCTATTGAGGAAGTTGCTGGTGAGATGGAGTTTTAAAGACACCAGTGGTGCTATTATTATGGAGGAACTCTAATGGACCGAGCAAGCGATTACCGTCATTGCAGCGGAGTAGTATATCCCAGGTGTCAGGGACTCCCAGGTGACAGTTACCATCTAGAGTTTTAATTTGATGCACGCAAAAATAATTTGCGTCCCCTCTGAAAAAACCGTCTCCTGTAACTTGACTCCACCCCGCCTTTTATCGGCATAAAATGCAAAAGTGACTAGTTCAAGCCAAGCCAGGCGCAAAGAATCTTTGCGCCTGGAGGGATAACCAAGGTGTGTAAGGCGCATTCTTACGTTTGGCATGGTTTTTGCAATATGCTACATATTATAGGAAGATGATAACAAAAGGAGGCCCTGTAATGGCTGATAAGTTAGTCTCAAACTATGATGAACAGATTACTCCATCTTTAAAGTGGGTAACTGACTCACAGCTGGAACAGATTCATTATGCTACTCTGGAAGTCCTGGAGCGCACCGGAATCGTAGTCAAGCACAAGGAAGCCTTAAAGCTTTTGAAGGAAGCGGGCTGCCGGGTTCAGGGTGAGCATGTCTGGATACCTGCCTGGCTTGTGGAGGAAGCACTGCGCCTGGCACCCAAGCGAATTGCTGTGGCCAATAGGCTTGGTGAGCGTGTGCTCCCTCTGGAAAAGAATCGGGTCTACTATGGGACAGGCTCTGACCTTCCCTTTACCATTGATATAGAAACAAATGAAAGAAGGACATCCACGAAGCAGGATGTTGTAGATGCTTCTAAGGTTGTTGACGCACTCCCCAACTTTGATTTTCTGATGAGCCATGCGATTGCTTCTGAAACCAACCCTGCGGTCAGCGATCTGCACCAGTTTGAAGCCATGACCGCAAACTGCAGCAAACCCATCATCTTTACCGCACATAACCCTGAGAACACCGAAGCTCTGATTCAGATGGCTGCTGCCTGTGTGGGTGGTATAGATAACTTGATGAGCAATCCCTATATTATTCTTTATTCTGAACCCATCTCACCATTGGTACACACCCATGACGGTGTGGGCAAGATGTTTAAATGCTTTGAATATAACATACCTGTAGTATACACACCGGGGGTCCTGGCCGGGGGCACAACACCTGTTACTAAAGCGGGATGCATTACCTTGATGAATGCCGAAAGTCTTGCAGGAGTAGTGATGGCTCAGCTGAAGAAGAAAGGTGCTCCCATCATCATCGGCGGTGGTGCTACACCTATGGATATGAAGACAACCACAACCCTTTATGGTGCACCGGAGACCTTTATGAACTACGCTGTGATGACACAGCTCGCTCAGTTCTATGGGCTGCCCAATTTCACTGAAGCAGGTTGTGTCAATGCACCCCAGCCGGATATCCAGGCCGGGGCCGAAGCAGCTGTGACGATTTTGATGACACAGCTTGAGGGCTGCAACCTGGTGCATGATGTGGGTTATTTGGAAGGCGGCAAAACAGGCTACCTCCCCTTCCTGGCTATCTGTGATGACCTCATAGATATGGCCAGATATGCCGGGGCGGGAACCAGAACCTCCCCGGAACACCTGGCTGTGGACTGTATCCATGAGGTGGGACCGGGCGGTAATTACATGGGTTGTCAGCACACCTTTAAACACTTCCGGGAGGAGATCTGGAGCCCCCGCTTCTTGACCAGATATCGCTGGGAGCAGTGGTTGGCCAAGGATCAGGAGTCTCCTAATGACAGAGCCTTAGAGAAGGTCAGGGAGATCCTCGCGGATCACCAAGCGAAGGCACTGCCTGAAGGGGCTCTGGATGAAATGCGGGCGATCATCATTCGCCGCGAAAATGAATGCAAAGCTTAAGGGGGCATGTACAGATGAACTACGCAAGCAGCCATGGAGAAGGAATCGCATACCGCACTCTAACAGCAGAACAAATTCACGATATTCACAGCGCCAGTTGCCGTATTTTGGAAGAAGTAGGGGTCATTGTACACCATGATGAAGCAGCTGAACTACTAAAAAAATGGGGTGCCTATATCGATGCAGATGGTCGAACCCATATCCCAGAAGCGATGGTAAAACGGGCACTCCATACTGCCCCCTCAAGAATTACTGTATACAACAGACTGGGCGAGCCGGTGATCTGGCTGGAGAAATCCAATGTCCACTTCGGAGCGGGCTCTGATACCCTCATCTACCTGGATCCCTTTACAGGTGAGAGAAGGTCCTGGACTAGCCAGGATGTAGCGGCAGCGGTCCGGGTTGTTGATGCTCTGCCTCAGCTGGATTTTGTGATGTCGATGGGCATGTTATCTGATGTTGATATAAGAATGATCAACCGGGTTCAGTATGCCCTAATGATCAAAAACAGTGTGAAGCCCCAGGTGGTCATCGCTGAGGATGCTTCAACTGTAGCAGATATTCAGGAAATGGCCGCAGCAGCAGTGGGTGGTAAAGAGAAGCTGAAACACAGGCCGCATTTTGTTCTCTACTGTGAGCCCACATCTCCACTCCAGCTGCCCTTTGAATCTATTGATAAACTGCTGTTTGCCGCGGAGAATAAGATCCCGGTCAACTTTGCCTGTGGTGCTGTAGAAGGGGCATCAACCCCTGTTACAGTGGCAGGCACTGTTGCCCAGGCTAATGCAGAGGCGTTGTGCGGACTGGTTGTACATCAGTTGAAAAATCCCGGGGCACCGTTCCTTTATGGCTATGGTGGTTCCCCTCTGGATATGCGCAGTATGGGTGCAATTTATGCAGTACCTGAGGTTATGTTATTGCAGGGAGCACTCTGTGACCTGGGACGTTTTTACTCTCTGCCAACCTGGGGATACGCCGGCTGCAGTAGCTCCAAGGCTTTTGATGAACAGGCAGTAGTGGATGGAACCATGTTTACCCTGATGGGCGCACTGCAGGGATGCAATCTGATGCATGATGTCTTTTATATAGAATCCGGGCGCACAGGATCATTGAATTTATTAGTTCTGATGGATGAAGTGATTTCCCGGTCAAGGTTTCTGTTAAATGGTGTGAACACCACTCCCGAATATCTCGCTGTGGAAGCGGTGAAGCGGGTGGGGCCAGGAGGCAACTACCTGGGAGATCCGCATACAGCCAAACACTTCCGTGAGAAGTGGCAGCCGAGCCTGTCTGATTACAGCAGCTTCAGCAGCTGGGAAGCTGCGGGTTCCAAGAAAATGGAGGCACGGATTCAGGAGAAGCTGCGGACAATCCTGGAGGAACACAAACCAATGCCTTTGGATTCAGAAGTGGAAGCAAAAATCGATGCTGTTATTCGCAGTGCACAGGAGAGGCTTGGTATTTAAAAAATATATGATGGAACAAAGGACAACGAAACTGTCTAGATGTTAATTGATCAAACAAAATGGAGGGATTTGAGTGGCAAGCTTAAAAGAACTGGCAGACCTTGTGATCAGTGGTGACATTGAGAAGGTTGAGGCCGCAACACAGCAGCTGCTTGATGCAGGGGAAGACGCCATGAAGGTCATCAATGAAGGGTTGATTCCCGGGATCAACGAGGTTGGTGACCGCTTCAAAGAGGGGGAGATGTTTGTTCCGGAAATGATGATGTCCGCCCAGGCGATGAAAGCCGGTGTGGAACTGGCAAAAGAGAAACTCGGAGGAGCTGAAATCCCCACAGCAGGCAGGGTTATTATGGGAACAGTTGCCGGGGATCTGCACGATATAGGTAAAAACCTGGTTGCCATGATGCTTGAAAGCAGTGGCTTCAATGTGGTGGATCTCGGTGTAGATGTGGAAGCAGATAAATTTATTGCAGCTGTCAAGGAACATAATGCCCAGGTCATTGGCATGTCTGCTCTGTTGACCACTACCATGCCGGCCATGAAAGAGGTTATCGACGAACTGGAAGAGGGTGGCCTGCGGGACAGTGTGAAGGTGATGATCGGTGGGGCACCTGTTACCCAGGATTACGCAGATGAGATCGGTGCTGATGGCTATGCTGCAGATGCCGGGAATGCCATCGATTTATGCAAGCAGTTGGTATAGGGTTGGTTAGATTCAGAAGTTTTTGCTGAATCAGTATAGGAAAGCATATATTTAAACACAGCTCTAAAGGAGGCCCGACCGTTGCCTGGGAACAATAGGATAGTCCTTGGTGTAATCGGTTCTGATGTTCATGCTGTTGGCAACAAAATATTGGAGATGAGCTTTCGAGATGCTGGTTTCAAGGTGATCAATCTTGGGGTGATGGTCTCCCAGGAGGAGTTCATCCATGCTGCCATTGAGAGTGATGCCGGGGCTATCCTGGTATCTTCTCTTTATGGTCATGGTGAGATGGACTGCCGCGGGCTGAGGGAAAAATGCTGTGAAGCCGGTCTTGAGCATGTCCTGCTCTATGTCGGCGGCAACCTGGTTGTGGGGAAACGCACCTTTACAGAGGTGGATAAGCTTTTCAAAGAGATGGGCTTTGATCGTGTTTACCCTCCCGGCACCCTGCCTGAAACAGCTATTGCTGAGCTGAAGAGGGATCTGGATCTATGAAGGCACTGCTGATCGACTTTGGGAGCACCTTTACCAAGGTAACAATGGTGAACTTAGATCCCCCGGGTTTGATTGGGACATTCAGATCACCAACAACAGCTCAAACCGACCTGATGGAAGGATTGAGCAGAGCCCTGGAAGCCTTTTCTCCTGAGGAGCTTAAGGGGATTACATTGAAGAAGGCCTGCAGTTCTGCAGCCGGGGGATTGAAGATTGTGGCCATTGGCCTGGTACCGCAACTCACAGTAAAGGCGGCTCGGGAGGCAGCACTGGGTGCAGGAGCGCGGGTTATGGCAGCTTACGCTTACCAACTTACTGAATATGAACTAGAAGAAATAAGAAATTTAGAACCTGATTTGCTGCTGTTAGCCGGTGGAACAGATGGCGGAGACAGAAAAACCATCCTCGAAAATGCCGCCATGATTGCGGAATCAGATTTGTCAATTCCCGTAGTTGTTGCCGGAAATAAGGTTGCTGCCCCACAAGTGATGACTTTATTAAAAAATAAGGTATCATGTGTGGTGGTTACCGGGAATGTGATGCCAGATATCGGTGTCCTTTCTGTGGAGCCGGCACGCCAGGCGATCAGAAAACTCTATTTGGAAGAGATCACCAGGGCAAAAGGATTGGAACAGATTCAAGAAGAGGTCGGCCTGGCGATGCCCACTCCCCTTGCTGTGATGAAAGCGGGAGAGCAATTAAGTAAGGTTAGTGGAGAGGAAATTGTAATTGTCGATGTGGGTGGAGCAACAACAGATGTTCATTCATTCTCTGATAGCCGGCCGAAAAGGGGCGGCTGTATATTGAAAGGACTGCCAGAGCCTTATATTAAGCGGACTGTTGAGGGGGATCTGGGTATGCGGGTCAGCTTGAACTCCCTGCTGGAAGTGATGACCGAGGATGCCCTGCTGGCAGACATTCCCTTTGCTGTGGATGCCGGTGAGATTCGTGCTTATGCCGGAAGGGTGACCCGTGACAGGGGATCTCTGGCGTTAGATGAAAGGGAAAAGTGTTTTGACCGCACCTTTGCTGTCGCCTGTATCAGAGAAGCGCTGCGGCGCCATGCAGGAACTTTAACCGAAGCCTATACATCTGACGGTAGATTCTGGGTCCAACGGGGTAAAGATCTGACAGAAGTGGATATTTTAGTTGGAACAGGTGGTGCTTTAGTATTTGCGGATGACCCAGAAATGATAATAAGAGCTGGGTTGAGGCTGGATGGATTGGATGGCCCCCTAACCCTTACCCCCCGCCAGCCTCAGCTTTTGCTTGATCATGAATATGCAATTTACGCAGTAGGATTGTTAGCAGACTCTTATCCTGAAGTGGCTGAGGCTCTTATTCAGGAGACACTGGTACCATTGGGGAGGTGTGAATGTTGAGACTTGAGAATCGCAGGTGGGAAAAGTCTTACTTTGAGGAGGGGCGGGACTATGTCTTGAACTCCTGGTCCACCGGGCAGGAAGTTGACCTTGAGGATGCCTTCCATTTTCACAAATCCTTACCGGAGAGCAAGAGAGCATACTGCAAGCTGCGGGCAGGACAGGAGGAAAAGCGCATTTATCTCCAACCCCGCGCAGGTGTGGCCTTGCTTTCTGAGCATATAGAACTGTTATCTGAACTTGAGTCAAAGGGTGAAGCCGATTTTTTGCCGACAACCATTGATTCCTATACCCGCCAGAACCGCTATGCTGAAGCAGCCAGGGGGATTGAAGAGTCTAAAGCCGCAGGCAGGTCGCTTTTAAATGGGCTCCCTGCTGTCAATTACGGGGTGGCAAACTGCCGTAAGATCATTGATGCTGTGGGCTCTCCGGTTCAGGTCAGGCACGGCACCCCGGATGCGCGGCTGCTGGCAGAGATCACCCTGGCTGCAGGCTTCACTGATTTTGAAGGGGGAGGCATCTCTTACAATATCCCTTATGCCAAAGATGTACCGCTGGAGCGCTCACTATTTGACTGGCAGTATGTGGACCGGCTCTGTGGGTTATATGCGGAAGAGGGGATTATTATCAACCGGGAGATGTTCGGCCCTCTTACAGGCACACTGGTGCCCCCATGTATATCTCACGCCATCGGTATTATTGAAGCCCTGCTTGCTGCGGCTCAGGGGGTCAAGAGCATTGCCGTTGGCTATGGCCAGGGAGGGAATCTGTATCAGGACACAGCAGCACTGCGCACACTGGGGCGTTTAGGAAGAGATTATCTGGATCGCTATGGCTTCCAAGATGTCTTGCTGACAACGGTTTTTCACCAGTGGATGGGGGGCTTTCCCCAGGAGGAATCCCGGGCCTTAGGAGTGATTGCCTGGGGTGCTGCTACAGCGGCTTTAGCGGGTGTGAACAAGGTGATTGTCAAGACTCCCCATGAAGCTCTGGGGATACCCACAGCTGAGGCCAATATTGCGGGGCTGCTCTGTACAAGGCAGTTGATCCGGATGCTGGGTGAACAAGAGCTGGCAAAAACACCCTATCTCAAGGAAGAGGAATATATGATCGAGCGAGAAGTGGAAGAAATCATATCTAAGGTTTTTGAACTGGGAGAAGGTGACCTTGCTGTAGGAACTGTGCGCTCCTTTGAAGCCGGTGTGCTGGATATCTCCTTTGCTCCCTCCCGTTGTACGAGAGGCAGCATCATGCCTGTACGGGATAAGGATGGGGCGATCAGGTTTCTGAACACCGGAAATATCCCTTTTTCTAAAGAGATCAAGGATTTCCATCAGAAGAAGATTAAAGAGCGAGCAGATCTTGAGAAAAGGGAGCCAGGATTCAGGATGGTCATCGATGATATCTATGCCATCAGCAAAGGCAGGCTGGTGGGGAAACCGAGGTGAATGGGAGATGCGTATAGAGAAGGTTCTAGCGGCACCTGGTTTAACCGGGTTTTATTTCGATGATCAGTTGGCGATCAAAAAAGGAGCCAGGGCCGATGGGGCGGCATACACCGGTCAACCATTAACTGCTGGGTTTACAGAGGTGCGCCAGCGTGGTGAATCATTGAGTATTATGCTCTTGCTTACAGATGGGCAGGTGGCTTATGGAGACTGTGCAGCAGTTCAGTACTCCGGGGCGGATGGCCGGGATCCCCTTTTTCTGGCGGCAGATTTTATACCAATGGTAGAGAGATACCTGGCGGAAAGGTTGGAGGGCAGGGAGCTTTCATCATTTCGGGAACTGGCTGAGGAGTTCGATTCTCTTATAGGACCTGATGGGGATAGGCTGCATACCGCTCTTCGTTATGGGCTGACTCAGGCCTTGCTGCATGCTGTTGCTATCAAAGAGAAGAAGCTGATGTGTGAGATCCTTGCAAAAGAATATGATACCAGATTGGTTTTGGAGCCTGTTCCTATTTTTGCCCAAACCGGTGATGAGCGGTATACCAATGCCGATAAAGCGATCATCAAGCGGGCTGATGTGCTGCCGCATGGCCTGATCAATAATGTAGAGACAAAATTGGGGAGCAGCGGAGAGAAGCTGTATGAGTATGTGTCGTGGCTGAGGAAGCGGGTTGCAGAACTGGGGGGCGAGGATTACCGTCCCATCTTGCATATCGATGTTTACGGAACCTTAGGGCTTGCCTTTGATGACAACCTGGAGGAGATTGCTGATTATCTGGCACGCCTGGAGATAGCTGCATCTCCCTTAAGGCTGCGCATCGAAGGTCCGGTGGATATGGGCTCAAAGGAATGTCAGATAGAAGCCCTGAATAAGCTGAAGCTCCTGGTGGTCCTGAAGGGGACAAAGGTAGAGATTGTGGCTGATGAGTGGTGCAATACACTGGATGATGTGCGTGATTTTGTGGATGCGGGTGCAGGCCATATGATTCAAGTGAAGACCCCGGATCTGGGAGGCATCAACAATACGGTTGAGGCGATCCTTTATGCCAAAGCGCACGGAATGGGCGCCTACCAGGGGGGGACCTGCAACGAAACAGACCGTTCAGCCCGGGTATCTGTGCATATAGCTCTGGCCGCTCGCCCGGACCAGATGCTGGCCAAACCAGGGATGGGTGTGGATGAGGGAATGATGGTTGTCATGAATGAGATGCAGCGAACCCTCAGACTGCTAAAGATGTCGTGAGACGTGGGCGAGACGCGGGCGAGACGCGGGCGAGACGCGGGGACGGGAGCCTGTGTGAAAAAATTTTGCCTTTTTCTATCCCCACTTATGATTAAATTCCGGTTGTTTTTAGGGATAAGGGGCACCAATTACCAGCTATTTCAGTTATGCCCCCCTTTATGGCTGCTGAATTGGTGATTTTGGGAGTTATCACACAGGCTGACGGTTCTTCTGATTCAATATATATTAGAAAAGTTGTAAAATGAATGGGGAAGCGAGAGAATGTGCCCCCTGTTTTCCTTGCTTCCTCGACAAGATGTTATCAGTATTTTCAAAGGGACATTTACCGTTTCCGTGTAAATTGACAAAAGTGTGACAAAGCGGCTGTCCCCGTGTCACCCCCTGCGTCACCTGCGTCACCCGCTTCGCCCGCGGCGGACCATGCGGGCGGGGGCGGGCTAGGTTCTCAAGGCGTGACGAAAGACAATGTCTTGAAGGTGACAGGTGGTGACAGAGAACCGTCCCCCTGTCACCACCTGTCCCCAAATTGACTATCCCGTGTGGCGTGACAAAAGGACCGTCCCGCGTCACGCTTGTGTCACATAATCTTAGAAAGGAACTGATGATCTATATGAAACAGTTGACTCTGCTTTCACCGACAGCCATTCTGGGGTACGGATTTCCGGATAGTTCCTTTGAGCGCGGTCTTTCTTTTGGGCCAGATGTCATAGCTGTTGATGCCGGCTCAACGGACCCCGGACCCTATTACCTGGGTGCAGGTAAGCCTTTTGTGGCGCAGGGAGCTGTCAAAAGGGACCTGACTTACCTGCTGCGGGCAGCCAGGACTATGCGCATACCCTTGGTAATTGGTTCAGCCGGGGGGTCCGGGGCGAGGCCGCACCTGGAATGGTGCTGTGATATTATTATAGAAGTGGCGAAAGAAGAAGGAATATCCTTTCGGATGGCTGTCATCCCCGCAGATGTACCGCAGCCCTATCTGAGAGAGGCTTTGTGGGATGAGAGAATTAAACCCTTAGGACCGGTACCTGAACTGACCGAAGCAGATATCTCTGACAGCACATATTTGGTGGCACAGATGGGGATAGAGCCTTTCATCAAAGCACTTGATGGAGGCGCAGATGTTATTTTGGCCGGGCGCTCTTATGATCCCGCGGTTTTTGCCGCATTTCCCGTGTGGAAGGGTTTCAAGGAAGGGCTTGCATTACACCTGGGAAAAATCCTGGAGTGCGCTGCAATAGCGGCACTGCCTGGGAGTGGGAGCGACTGTATGGTGGGTTTCCTTGAGGAAGACCGCTTTATGGTTGAGCCGGCCAACAGAGAGCGGCGGGCTACTGTTGCTTCGGTAGCAGCACACACACTTTATGAAAAGAGCAATCCCTACCTGCTGCCAGGGCCTGGAGGAGATTTGGATCTGTATCAGACGGAGTTTACACAAGTTGCAGAACACCGGGTGGCAGTAAAGGGGAGTTCCTTCCGCCCAAAACCCTATACGGTTAAGGTGGAGGGGGCAAAAAAAGTTGGCTATCGGGTGATCACCATTGCCGGGGCACGGGATCCCCGCTTTATCGAACACCTGGATGAAATAATCGCCGGGGTTGAGGAGCGCACTGTCGGGAACTTTCAGTGGGAGAAGGGTAAATATAAGCTGATGTTTCATATTTATGGCAGGAATGGCGTGATGGGAGATCAGGAACCACATCCCAGTATGGGAAATGAGGTGGGGATAGTTATTGAGGCCCTGGCTGAAACAGAGGAACTGGCAGAAGCAGTTTTGGGTTTTGCCCGTTCGACCATGCTGCATTTCGGATTTCCAGGAAGGCTTGCTACCGCTGGAAACCTCGCCTTTCCATACTCACCTTCAGATTTCAAGGTGGGGGAGGCATATATCTTTTCGATTCATCACTTATTATCTCTGGAAAGACCGGATGAGATCTTCCCGGTGACCTTTGAGGAGGTGCGCTCATGAAATCTCTTGTAGAACTTGCCTCAGTGATCAGAACCAAGAATGCGGGGCCCTATGAACTGACCATCGATGTGATCTTCAAAGACCGGAAGATCTATGAACGGATAAAAAAGTCCAACAGTTTAGACGCCTCAGTGATCGCCAGGCTTTACGGAGTACCCGAATCTGATATAATAACAGCTATTTATTTTGACCCCGCTTGCGCCTTTAAGGCCACTATGAACAGGAAAGTGCCTTGTGGTGATTTCGGAGAGAAGGATATTTACGGGGCGCAGCAGCATGCCCCTCTGCTTGACCTTGCAGTACAGTGGGGAGATGAAGATGACTCTGATTCATGAGTATTTAATGCACGCCGTATATTTTGCCCCACGGGGAAGGAGAAGGATCCATGAGCTGGGAGCGGATCTCACCCAGCGCTATCTCTCCGCGGAAGACCTCCTCATCGGAGTGATCGGAGATGCCGGTGCCGGGAAATCCCTGCTCATCCAGGGGATGTTTCCAGGACTGGAGCTGACCAATGATGATAAGGGGATCAATGTGCGCCCTCTCTCACTCTTGAATCATGCGGAAACCGATAATTTTGAACACCATACATACCATATCGATATGCTATTTGAACTTGCTTTTTCGCAGCTTGCTGTGCTGGCTGAGGCTGTGCAAAAGGCACTGCAAGAAGGCTGCCGTGTTGTTGTGGAGCACTTTGAGCTCCTTTATCCTGTGCTGGAGAGGAATGCCCATGTCCTGGTAGGTATTGGGGAAGAGGTGATCGTCGCCAGACCTGGAATGTTTGGTCCCTTTCCCGAGGAGATTAAATCTATTGTCTACCAGTCGCTCTATTATCGCAAGATGGCACATTCAGCAGAGGATATCACCCAACAGGTACTGGAAAGAATGGGGGTTCCCCGGGCGAGTGATCACGACGATGTGCGCCGCGGTTTTATGCTCTGCCTACCCCCAGCCAGCCCCAGGCAGATCTGACCCTTGTTGAAAAACTGGTCAAGGAGATTATTGCCCAGGATCTGACCATTATTCCTGAAGGAAACAGAAGAATCAGGTTTGGCGATATGAAAATGAGGTGTACAGGCCCGCGCATCCATGTCCGCAGCACAGGTGAAATCGAAAATTTCCGGCTGTTAAAAAACTATGTTTATGACCCCCAGCGTGGTGGATATGGGATTGTAGGGATGGTAGGAGATGATCCCAAAAGCTTCTTTGCCTGAGATGCACCGGGGACGGTTCCCGGCGCATTTCTGAGGGGGATGCAAATGGGGGTTGCAATGGGGACAGATTCCTACTATATATTTTGGGTGATATGATCCAGTGTTTAAAATGTCCGAGTATGCCCCGGACAGATTACAACTATTGTATTTTGGGATAGTTAGGGCACCTTTTGTATGCCACATTGGAAGTGAGGACGTTAAACCTGGGTAGATGCCCATACTGCTTTATAGCTACACCAGCAGAGGATAAAAACAAAAGGCCGGAGTCTTATAATGCTGTGGCATTATCGATAGCAGTTCCTAATAATTTCCGACCTCCGACTGCTGGCCTCAGACATCCATTTTCAGGTAGGGGCTGGTTAGCAAATCGTTCACCGGATACACATCATAGGGAGGAGAAGGCATGGGAAAAGAGTTCAAATATGTTGGCAGTACTTTCCCTTGTGGTCACGCGGTTCGAAAGGTAACAGGAGACCTTTTATATGGTTGTGACCTGAAATTGCCCAAAATGCTCTATGCCAAACTGCTGTTAAGCACAATCCCTCATGGGATAGTTAAAAAGATCGACACCAGCAGGGCCGAAAAAGTTCCCGGAGTTGTTAAGATATTTTCGCATCTCAATGCTCCGGATAAAATGTTCAACAGCTACAGAATCATTCCTGGGCAACAGTTGTCTTTTGAAGATGAGCCCTCTTTTCCAGAAGAGTGAAATATGTAGGGGATCGGGTGGCAGCGGTTGTAGCCACCAGTTTTGCCGCTGCTATGGAAGCGGTCTCTTTGATCGATGTGGAGTATGAAGAACTTCCTGCTTTATTGACAACAGAAGCGGCTTTGGAAAATAAGGAAGCAAAGATCCAGCCCAGAGGGAATCTGGCCCATGAATATGAAGTAGATGCAGGGGAAGTTCCATCTATGGCTGATGATTGTATTATTGTAGAAAGTGAAACCCAGACCCAGAGGACTCATCATGGTGCCCTGGAGCCCCATGTTTGCATAGCTGACTACGACAGTTCAGGGAAACTTACAGTCTGGACACCTACCCAGGGTGTTTTTGGGGTAAGGACTGTACTGGCAGAACTATTCGGTCTGAGCTACAGCAAGGTGAGGGTCATCAAAATTCCCACAGGGGGCTCATTTGGAGGCAAGCAGGAGTATCTTTTTGAGCCGGTGACATCCTTTATGGCTATGGAGCTGAAACGTCCGGTGAAGCTTCTGTTGGATCGGGAGGAGTGTATTATTCATACCAGGGTCAGGCCGGCAGTTAATACCAAGATCAAGACAGTGGTGACTAAAAGTGGTAAGCTGCAGGAATTTATAGCTGACAGCACTCTTGATGCCGGAGCATTTTCCGGCAGTGCACCGGATTATGCCCGCAGCCTATCTTTAAAGGTAACAAAACTATACAGGATTCCGCATTATAAGCATACCGGACGGGCTGTTTATACAAATACCGTTAAATCCGGTGGGGCAAGAGGATGGGCGGCCCCTGAAATCATTACTGCAACTGAAGTTCACATGGATCAGGTTGCCAGAAGATTGAAGATGGACCCGGTGGAATTCAGGCTGCAAAACTTGGTACACCCCTATGATATGGATCCTGTGCTCAACCTCTCAGTAGGGGATGCCAGGGTGATCGAATGTCTGGAAAAAGGAGCAGAGGCCTTTCGCTGGAAGGAAAGGTTTTCTGACTGTGGCAAGGATCAGGGCAGGTACCGGCGGGGTGTCGGAGTTGCCTGTGGTGCCCACAAAAACGGGATGTATGGGGGTTTTGTGGACTGTACCAGTATGGTTTTGAAGATGAATGAAGATGGAAGCTTGAATTTGAATGCCTCTTTGCATGATGTGGGCTGTGGTACAACGACTGCCATGAAGATCATCGTAGCAGAGGTGTTGGATATAGACCCGGATCTGATCACTGTAACAGAAGCTGATACTGAGCTGACCGGATATGACCCCGGCTGCTATGGAAGCAGGGTGACCTACAATGTTGGGGCCTGTGCCAAAGAGACCGCGGAAATTCTTAAAGATAAAATCCTGGGGCGTGTCTCCTTTATTCTTCAAAAGCCGAAAGAATACCTGAAGGTAGAAAATGGACATGTCGTCACTATAGGAACTGATCAGCGAGGGATTTCCTACAAGGAAATTGCCGAAAAAGCCGTACAGGAGAACTATACGGATCTAAGTGTTGCCCATACCTATTACTCACCTTCTAATCCAGGATCCTATTCTGTGCAGTTTGCTGAAGTGATAGTGGACAGTGCAACAGGATTGACCAGAGTGACCGATTTTCTTGCAGTGGGTGATGTGGGGCGGGTACTGAACAGAGGGATGGTGGAAGGGCAGTTCCAGGGAGCTGTACAGATGGGAATCGGTTATGCCCTTTGTGAAGAAGTAAAGATCGATGATCAGGGAAAACCAGTCAACAACAGTTTCAAAAAGTACCATATGGTCAACGCCCCGGATATGCCAGATGTGAAGGTGCTGTTGATTGAGCATGAGGGGGATGACGGACCCTTTGGTGCAAAAAGTGTTGGAGAAATATCGGCTGTTCCCACTGCTGCTGCAGTTATTAATGCGGTCAATCATGCTTTGGGTACCTCTCTTTCAGAGTTGCCCCTGACCCCCGAGAAGATCTTAGATGCACCGGGGACGGTTCCTGGCGCATTTCTGGGGAGCAAGATGCATCGGGGATGATGCTGGGGACGCTTGACTACGTGCTGAGGACGGTCTTTTGCATTTAGCATTTAGTACATGGTGGTTTCCGGTACCGAGTGCACTGAGGGCTGGCGAGGATGGCAAGCTGTCTAGTCAAGGTCGATGATGCAGAAATTTCGGAGTAGGAATATTTCTCTGCAAAGAAAGGACCGGTGAGAATGATGCTGATCCAATTTAAAGTGAACGGAAAAAGTTATAGCATAGATGTGTGCCCTACTATGAGGCTGCTTGATCTGCTGAGGGATGAACTGGGGCTGACCGGAACAAAGGAAGGCTGTGCTGAAGGTGAATGTGGTGCCTGCACAGTAATCATAGATGGGGAGGCCGTTAACTCCTGCCTGGTTCTGGCATCCCAGGTCAGGGGAAAAGAGATCATCACTGTGGAGGGCTTGGGCGAGGATGGGAAGCTGGACATACTACAGCAGAAGTTTTTAGAGCACTCAGCAGTAGAGTGCGGCTTCTGCACACCAGGCATGCTGATGTCAGCAAAGGCACTATTAATGAAAAACCCTCATCCCACAGAGGAAGAGATACGGTTAGCCATAGCTGGGAATCTGTGCCGTTGTTCAGGGTATTCTCAAATCGTTGCAGCTGTCAAAGATGCAGCTAAAGGGTGATGCACGGGGGATGATGCACGGGGGACGGTTCCTGGTGCATTTCTGGGGAAACTTGCTGTCAGGTGACAGGGGACGGTACTGTGTCACCTTTTGAGAACCACCTGACCTCTATTTGTATCCTGATGTTGCGCTATAGAGATATGATGCTATATAGATGTCGGAAACCGGAAGTTTGCAGGGAGATCTTAACACCGGTTCTAATGACCGTTAATTTTCACAACGCTGCTGGTTTCATTTTCTGATGGTATTGTGTAATGGGGCACGGGTGTCTATCGTAAAAATAGTCAGAAACCGGAAGTCGGACATCGGAAGTTTTTAAGAACCACCTTCGCTGTTTCCATAACGTTTGACTCCGGCCTTCTGTTCCATCCTTTGATGGCGAGACTTGGTGCAGTTAGGTTCTATCCTGAACATGAATGATCAATGGAGGGTCAATCAGATGGGAAAAGCTGTCGTGCTAACTCCAGATAATTTATCAGAATTGAGAGATGCTTTAAAGCAGGCAACCCCGAAAAGTAAAATATTGGCCGGTGGCACGGACCTGGTTATGGCGATCCACAAAAACAGGATTAATCCGGATATTCTAATTGATCTCTCAGGGGTTAAGGAACTGAAATATATAAAATTAGAGGATAACCACCTCCATATCGGGGCAATGGCTACCTTTACGCAAATAAAAGAAAGTGAGTCTGTAAGGAAACACGCTCTCTGTCTGGCGGAGTCCGCAGTTCTTGTGGGGTCGAACCAGATCCGCAATGCGGGTACCATCGGAGGCAATATCGGTAATGCTTCTCCGGCAGGAGATACAATTCCTGCTCTGATGGCTCTGGAGGCCAGGGCCAGGATTATGAACAGCTCAGGGCAAGTGGAAGAAAAAGATTTAAATGAGATAATAACCGGGTCAGGGAAGACAAGCTTAGGATGTGACCAGGTGATCACAGAGATAATCATCCCTGTCCTCGGTGATGCTTATAGAAGCACTTTTGCCAAGCTCGGCTCAAGAACAGCAGTGACCATTGCCAGGCTGAACATTGCACTGGTAATGAAGTATGACGATACAGCCAACACCATCTCAGATGTGAGGGTTGGGCTTGGGGCTATCGGAGTCAAGGCCTTCCGGGACAGGCGGGTGGAAGGAATACTCAATGGCCGAAAAGCGGATGAGCATTTAGCTGAAGTGTTTGCTGAAGAACTGTCTGTGACTGTACAAATGGCTATTCCCGGGAGGTATTCGCTTCCTTATAAAAAAGAAGCGATCAAGGGACTGGCTCGTGATGCCTGGAGACAGTTGTTTTCGCGGTTGGTAATTTAGTGGTTGGTGGTTGGTCGTTGGAAAAAGGATGTTCGCGTGAGACGCGTGCATGGAGTGCATGTTACAGAAATGCGCCAGGAACCGTCCCCAGTGCATTTCTGAATTAAAAGAAATAGGTGCAATCAATGTACTACCAAACAGGAGTTTTGCTCGTTCTAATAGCTGGAGTCTGTTACGGCTTTATCCCTATTTTTTCTCTCTATGCCTATGAGGAAGGGCTTGGCGTTATAGATTTTAATTTTTTACCGGTTTTTAGTGGCAACCATTCGTTTTTTTTCTTTACTTGATTGCGCGAGGGATAAAGATCCGGTTAAACCGGAACCAGGTCTTCCGGTTGTTTATTCTTGGCGGTGTGCTTAATCTTCTGCAGTCGATCTTTTTTGTTTCCGCAGTGAAGTATATCTCCGCGGGTTTGACCACACTGCTGTTTTTTACACACCCCATGCTGGTGGCGGTTTTCTCCTATTGCGAAGGTGTGAAGCTCTCACGGGGAACTGTTGCGGCGATCTTTATTTCTTTTGGAGGACTGGCGCTGGTGCTCGGCACCTCTTTCGGGAATGTAAGTATCCTTGGTATTGCTTTATCTCTTGCTGCATCTGTTATTTATGCCACTTTTATTGTTCTGGGTAACAGGGTAGTAGAAGATGTGAACCCAGCGGTGATGTGCACATTTGTTTCTTTATTCACTATTGTAACGCTATTTCCGCTGGCTATGATTAATGGCGGATTGGGGCTTCCTTCGACTCTTAAGGGTTGGTTTGTAACCGCGGGTTGTGGGGTTGTTGGCTCAACTATACCCTTTGTTGCCTTTTTTGCAGGGATCACAGTTGTTGGTGCCACTACTGCTTCGATTATCGCCAACGCAGAACCTGTAACTGCTGTGATTTTATCGGCACTGCTTTTCTCCCAGCATTTAACCGGGATGCAGCTTTTAGGAGGTGTGCTGATTCTTGCGGGAGGCACCATAGCTGTGCTGGCCAAGAAGCGTATAGTAAAAGGGGCTTCACCGTGATCTATTCAAGCCATTTGCGCTCTTCCCGAATAGTAATAACATGTGCGGGTTACTAAAAATAATATTGCTCAGTTTTAGCAGGAGCTACACAGCGCCGTTGCAGCAGTAGTATTTACTATTGTTTCTCTTTTGACTCAGAAGCTCGATGTCCCTGGATAACAGGAAGTATTTATGGTGTTTATTGGTTTGTCCTGTTTGTTTTGCTGTCTCCTGGTTTTCTGTTAAATGAGGGGACACTTTGCTAAAATAGAAGCGGGGACCAGGAGTGGCCGAATAGTTGTGTAAACAGGGAAGGGTCTCGTGTCCTACGCTTCTACCCTCTTGATGGGTGCACTGGAACGGCTAATAAACATCTTCGGTCGCACTGACGACCCCCGCCAGATATCTTAAGTGAGGCCATGTGGTTTAATGTAGTTAATAACTTCTAAGGGTGATTGTATTGCGGGAGATCGCTGCTCATTTGATTACAGATAAGATTGCTCAGTTATGCCAGGAGGCCAATTTTGACCTTCCTTCCGCTGTCTGGGATGCGCTCCAGAAGGCACAGGATGTGGAGGAATCACCTCAGGGGAAGCGTATCCTGGGTGAGCTCTGTGAAAACGCCCGGATTGCAAGAGAAGAGCGTGTCCCCTTGTGTCAGGATACAGGGATGGCCCTGGTTTTTGTGGAGATCGGTCAGGATGTGCATGTGACAGATGGCTCCCTGACAGAGGCTATCAACGCTGGTGTCGCCCGGGGGTATTACAGATGGATATCTGCGCAAATCCGTTGTTGCTGGTCCTTTGCAGCGCACAAATACAGGGGATAACACCCCGGCTGTGATCTACTATGATGTTGTACCGGGGGAAACCTTGCGCATTACTGTGATGCCCAAGGGTTTCGGGAGTGAGAACTGTACAGCCCTGGGGATGCTCAAGCCGGCTGATGGTCTGGATGGAGTAAAAAGATTTGTGATAGATGCCGTTGACAAGGCCGGCCCTAACCCCTGCCCACCTGTAACTGTGGGTGTGGGAATTGGAGGAACCTCTGATAAGGCGCTGTTGCTGGCGAAACGCGCCCTCCTGCGTGATCCAGAATCATCTCATCCGAACCCTGAGATTGAGGGGCTAGAGAAAGAACTGCTGGATGCCATCAACAACCTGGGTTATGGCCCCGGGGGGCTGGGGGGGAGGGTAACAGCACTGGCAGTGCACATCGAAACCTACCCTACACATATTGCCGGCCTTCCAGTAGCGGTTTGCCTCAATTGTCATGCTGCGCGGCATAAGACCTGGGAGTGGATGGATGCACTGGGGACGGTTCCTGGCGCATTTCTGTAATAATGTCATAGCGAAGGCCAGGCATGCGCTGTTACTCCTAGGGACATAAACAGCCTGGCTGTGGCAGGTGGCACTCAAAGCAGGATTAGATCAAAACCTGTTACTCCTAAGGACATCAACAAAAGGAGAACATGCTAGTTTGGGGACAATGGAACCGTCAGGTTTGTCAAAGGTGCTCCTGGGTATTCAGTGCTGACGCATCAAATATCGCTGCAAACTGTAACGAATGCTGAGTTCCAGCGCCGGGTAGCTGGTGCTGACACATCAAAAATTGCCTCAAACCTGGTCTGCTTAAAATCAAGATAGGTAATTTATGCGATATAAATTGTGGCGCAGTTACTCAAACGTCTTATTCAGCACTATGTTGGTGACTCATGCGTCAGTTCTGTTAGGTATGAAAGCCGTAATATCTGGTTTCGATCACTTGGTAAGAGCATGAGTTAGGAATTGCAGCAGAGGAACGAGATGGATTACACCAGTGGGCAGCCAGTGGGAAGTGTACTGGGGAATGGGACACTGGGCAAGTGAGGCGGTGAGTGAGATGGATCATGATAATGGGCAACAGCAGTTGGAATGGATTCAGGTGCCCTTTGCCGAAGGGGTATCCAGAGAACTTCGAGCAGGCCAAAGACTGCTCCTTTCCGGAGTGATCTACGGTGCGCGGGATCAGGCTCATCTGCGCTTTGTAGAGGATTTGGATCACAAGAACCGTCCCCCTGATCCACCGGTGGATCTGCGCGGACAGGTGATCTATTATGTGGGGCCAACTCCACCGCCGCCAGGTCGTCCCTGTGGTGCAGCCGGTCCCACTACCAGCGGGCGTATGGACAAATATACCCCGCGGATGCTGGAGTATGGTGTGAGGGGTTTGATCGGCAAAGGGAAGAGATCCGCGGAGGTGATCGGTGCTATAAAAAAACACGGCGCTGTTTACCTGGCAGTTACAGGTGGAGCAGGAGCCTTGATCGGGCGCTGCATCAAAGAGATGAAGGTGGTCGCCTATCCGGATCTGGGGCCTGAGGCTGTCTACCGCATCACAGTTGAGAATTTCCCGGTAACTGTGGCCATCGACAGCAGAGGGGATGACCTCTATAAATCGGGGCCAGCTCAGTACCGCAGAAATGCACCGGGTGCACCGGGGACGGTTCCTGGCGCATTTCTGTAATAATGTCATAGCGAAGGCCAGGCATGCGCTGTTACTCCTAAAGGACATAAACAAAGGTTTATGGTGACAGTCACCAACTTAAGTGACGCAACCTGTATATACAAATATGGCATTATGGTGACAGTCACCAAAAATACCACTGTGTCCAGGATTCCGAAGCCGGTCAGGATTATGCGCCAGGTTTAGTGCGAGTTCAACCAAGCTCCATGAAAGCGCAAAAGCGCCCTGAAACATATTTTTTGGGTAAGATATTAAGTGAGTTATGGGTAGTTTGTTATTGACCCAACAGTGATATTATAATTGAGATAGGAGGTTGTTGTCTGTGGATGCAATGGAAGCCATTTTCACGAGAAGAAGCATTAGGAGGTACGCCGCGGAGCCAGTACCGGAAGATGTGGTCAAGCAACTGCTGGAGGCCGCTATGTATGCCCCCTCAGCCCACAATCAGCAGCCATGGCAATTTGTGGTGATTCAGGACCGGCAGACTTTGGATAGGATGCCTGATTTTCATCCCTATTCCACTATGCTCAAATCCGCGCCTTTAGCCATTCTTGTCTGCGGGGACAGCAGTTGTTTAAAATCGCCTTACTTCTGGCCGCAGGACTGTGCTGCCGCTACCCAGAATATTCTGCTCGCTGCCAGAGCACTTGGATTGGGTACAGTATGGATGGGGGTCTATCCCAAAGAACCCCTTATTGATGGGATGCGTACCCTCTTCGGGATGCCCGAGCAGATTATCCCTTTTTCCCTGATAGCAGTAGGATATCCAGCGGAAGAAAAGCCCCGCCCGGACCGCTTTGATGAGCAGAGGATTCACTACGACCGCTGGTAAGGGGAGATGCACTGGGGACGGGAGCGACCAAGCCAGGTCGTGACACTCAGTGGGTGGGAATCCCACCGGGCAAGGTTTAGCCAACCACCCGTAGCCAGCCTTGGAGCATAGCTGGTAACAGCTATGTTTAAGCGTAGGCAGGCGAGACAGCGGGCCGAAAGCCGCAAGGTTGAAGGGATTGAGCTTCGAAATAGTGCGAGATGGGAAGGCCGATTCATTCCGTCCTGA
>NZ_CDRZ01000021.1 GCF_000946815.1 Syntrophaceticus schinkii
AACCCGGGTCGTAACGTAAATCATTGATGTGCTCGAATCGAGATAGACCAAGAATTTGAGCATCAACCAGAAAATTCGAGCATTTCTTGAGACTGATATTTGCTGTTAGGTGCTTTGCGCATGGTAAAAGTGCTTTTGATAAGTTCCTTGAAACCAATTGCCTGTTTAAAAGATTCTACAGGGCCAAAATTGGCGAATTTAGTGGTTGTATCGTTATCAAAAGTAACTGGCAAATTAAATTTACGGATTTTCTTTTGTAAACGGTATTTTTCAAGTTCAATCTTTCTTTTTTCACGTCTGGGTAAAGGAGGTGCTTGACAATGTGTGGTTGTTTGTTGTACTTTCATATTGAAGACATCCCTTCTATTGGATTTTGGGTCTCACCTATCCAATTAGATTTTTGAGGGGTGTCTTCCTCCTTTTTGTGCAAAATATTTTATAGGTTTTGCTACTTAAAAAGCTAGCAATGGCAAGAGCTTGGGCAGCTTTATTAGGGGTTACTTGCCGGCTATAGGTTTAATATTAATGCACGATATCCCGATTATAAGCAAAGTTTCTATAAGAAATGTGATTATGTTTTTACAACAGATAATCTAGAAAAAATAAAGGAGTTGAGAATATGGCTTCTTTCGATGATAGAAGAAAAGTAGAAGATATTGTAAAAAAGTACGGGATGTTTTTGAAAGAAAAAATAGACGTAAAACACATATATTTATATGGCTCATATGCGAAAGGTACTTATTCTCCAGATAGTGATATAGATATAGCAGTAGTTGGAGATGATTTCAGTGGAGATCCAATAGAGGATACTTTAATGCTCATGAAAATTAGAAGAAAAATAGATAATAGAATTGAGCCTCGACCATTTAAAACAAGCGATTTTAATTTATCCAACCCATTTGTAAGAGAAATAATAAATACTGGAAGAGAGATAAAATAAAGCTATAACTTGACGGGCAAAGCTTAACATTTAGCCCATCTAAATTCATGTTAACAATTATCTTAAATAATATATTTTTGTCTGCTGCCGGACCCACTTTGGCCAGCAGTAGCGCTTACCGTAGCGCAAAGCACTCTATATATCAGAAAATCACACTGCACTGTCCCGTTCACTGGTTTTCGACAAAAGTCGGGTGGTAACCGGTACCGTTGCGAGGGGAGGCGCTTTTCTCCCCGAGCTTGCTAGTAAGATCAGTTGTATAACCATAAGCGGTATTCTCCCCCGCCGCACCAACCCTAATCCCGGTCCCCTGGTCACGCCCGGAGATCACCCGCTCGATCTTCCCAGCCTCCATGCTGACCCTGGTCTGAACGCTCCTCTCCATAAAGACCTCAGCAAAGTCCCCATTCCTGCCGGCAACCTGTAAAACCTCTTCTAGATCAACTTTGGCAATCATACACTTCCCTCACAAACCTGGATAATATTTCTCCATATTATTTCTTCCATAATACTCTGGTTATTTCCTATTGTCTACTTTTTCACCGCTGCATATGCAAAAAAAGACCCCCAAAAGAGGCCATTGGCATGCTTTATTGATTTATCCAAAAAATATTACATATACCGTCTAAAAATGACAAATATCCGGTATAACAATAATATAAGGAGAAAAAGGATGAAGGTGGTACGATATGTTAAAGAGGATCGGACACCCCATCAACAATTACCGGGGCTTTACCCTGCTTGAATTAGTGATTGTGCTGCTTATTATTGGAATCTTGGTCGCTATTGCGGTTCCCCTCTATAATGCCTCAGGGGAAGAAGCCAAGAAGAAAGCATGTCAAGCCAATCTACGCACACTGGACGAAATAGTTACACGCTACTATGCTGACAACGATGAGTGGCCAACAGAAGAAAAATGGCAGGAAGATCTGGCAATATACTTTAAGGAGGAGCCAAAATGCCCCTCCGATCCGACCAGATCTTATATTTATAATGAATTTACACACTTCTTTGAATGTCCCAATCAGAATGAAACACACAAATATCCGTAAGACAATAATCCTTCCTGGCTTTTTACAACTGCTGACACCCTACTAACAGCTATTTGGATAAGGCGACCGCACTCTTACTTCTTGAATAACCAGGCAACAAAAAGAATCTTGCCTCCCGTTTCTATAGCAGCAGTCCGTGTTGATAATAAACCACCAGATGTGCCACAACAGCCATGAAATAGATGAATACAACAAACTGGGTACCGCGATAGGCAAGTGTATAGTTCCTTCGTGCGGCAAAAGGAATCAAAATCAGGTAAAAGATGAGCAGAGCCAGCTTGAAAAGAGCGGCATTCACCGGGCTTGTTTCAAAGAGAGAGCGCATCAGGGGGTTAAACTCAATTCCGGTCCCATATGAAGATACCAGCCAATAGGTAGAGATCAGGTCGAAAATGTTTAAAGCTGCCACTGCCCAAAGCAACCGGGAAAGCCCACCTGAGAATTTTGAAGATGTTTTATCAAAAGATACGGTCATCTAACTGCTCCCTGGAAAATGATACTAATATATAGTATTCCCGAGAGCAGTTAAGATGACACTGCTTACTGTTCAACTGACCCAGTATAGCTGAAAGTGCTTTTTCCAGCCCATATTTTTAAGGTTGTCACATCTGTACCGTTGAGCCGTTGCGAGGGGATGCGCTTTTTCTCCCCGAGCTTGGTACATATTTCATATTCGCCGGTATCGACAAAATGCGGGTTGTAACCGGTATCTTTGCGGTACCAAGCTAAACTCTTTTCTTGATATGCTACATTACAAACTTCAAAAAAACAAGTTATTGCCCTTTTGCAGATACCAGTGTAAACTGGAAATATAATAGAATTTATAGGAGTGAGTTGCCGCATATACAAAATGCTATGCAAGTAGCATTTTGAAAGGAGGATCAGACGTATGAAGAAAGAGAAAAAAACAAAATCTACCACGGTTAGGGTAGATGTAAGTACGTCCGTTCTTCGCTGGGCATTAAGCCGCTCGGAAAATATTGACACAATTAACCGTAGGCTTCCAAAAATAAGGGAGTGGCTTAGTGGTGAGAGCAAACCGACAATGCGGCAACTGGAAGATTTAGCTAGGCGAACTTATTACCCGCCTCGGCTACTTCTTTCTTTCTGAACCACCACTGGAACAATTACCCGCACCCTATTTTCGAACGATTACCGATTTTCCTTTACATGCCTTAAGCCCTAATCTTATCGAAACTGTTCAAACAATGATGCAGCGTCAAGCATGGATGCGAGACTATCTTATTGAACAGGGACAGGAAGCTCTGCCATTTGTTGGTTCGTCGAGTATTGAAGATGATCCGCGTACCGTTGCTTACGAAATGAGAATAGCTCTTGGTCTCCAAGATGGATGGGTTGCTGACATACCGAATTGGACCAGAGCATTAAGGGAATTGCAGAACAGGATAGAAAGTATAGGTATTATTTTGGTTGTTAACGGCATTGTTGCCAACAATACTAAACGCAAGTTAAATCCTGATGAATTTCGTGGTTTTGTTTTAGTAGATGATTATGCACCGCTAGTTTTCGTTAACGGGGCGGATGGTAAAGCAGCGCAAATGTTTACTTTGGGCCATGAACTGGCTCATTTATGGTTAGGCTCTAGCGCTATTTTTGATCTTCGGGAACTTCAACCAGCCAGTGAGAAACTTGAACGGGTTAGTAATATGATAGCAGCCGAATTTCTTGTTCCAGAAGATAAACTTCGTGAAATATGGTTTTCTACGTATAGAGAACCAGAAGTGTATCAAACACTGGCTCGCCAGTTTAAGGTTAGCGAGTTAGTTGTTGCTCGCAGAACACTTGATCTCGGATTTATTAAAAAAGAAGAGTTTCTTGATTTCTATCATAAATATAAAGCAAAAGAACGATCTGTTCCTCAAAGTAAAAAGGGTGGAAACTTCTACGCAACTCAAAACTTACGTGTTGGTCGGTATTTTGCAAAAACAATTAAAAGCGCAGTTGAAGAAGGCAAGCTCATGTACCACGATGCCTATCAGCTGACAGGACTCTATGGAAAAACCTTTGAGCGGTTTGTTGAAACACTTGAGTTAGGAATTTAAACCAGGTATTAAGAACAAAGTTCCTATTCCAAATGTGTGCCAAGCATTCAAGGTTCCTTGCATAGATACATTTACTATGTTGCGTATAATGGGTGTAAAGCTTATAGGATTTGAAATCGCATAACAGTAATAAAAGATGACAGCCGCCTAGGAATAACTGGAAGCACTAACAACTTGAATAATCGTTACGATTACATTACCCACATTAGACACAAAGGATTATTTTGTTTCCCTCACTGATATTCGACAAAAGTCGGGTGGTAACCAGTACCATTAAAAGATAAATGCTTTTTGTGCCACCAGAAATGATACAAAAACCGCCAGAGCGCTTGAAGCTATGATGAACAGATAATATCCCGTCCTGGTTCGAAGCATTTGTTCCAAGCCCAGATATGCTCCCGGCCAAACACAAGCATATCTCAGCAAACCAAAGGTAGCATGGACATAATCCATTCTGGTGATGGGAAAAGAGAGGACCATCAAAGCATATAAAAAACCTGCCAGTCTTAATCGGGGTGCAAAGAAAGAGGCGAAGATCCAAAGCCATCCAGATAGGTTTAAGACCACTACAGTTATCAGTGCCGGATAGAATTGACCCGCAAATATTCTTGAAATATCCTGAACAGTCCCCCACCAGAAGGGCATCAGTACCCGTGAGAACAAAGCATTGTTAACAATAGTGAACACCTGTACATCTTTAAATACCGCCAGCAGAAAAGCAGGAAAGAGCAGGCCAATTAAACTACCCACCCCAAAAGAAATCACTTTTTCCTTGATCTTATATCTGTCAAAAATAGATAACGCCAAAGCAGCGATCAACACCCAACCCGGTGACCTGCACATCGCCCCCAGCCCGGCCAATGTACCGGCATATAGATATTTCTGCTCCTTCAAAAAAACAAAAAACCATGAACAGATGCAGAAAAAAAAGAGACTCCGAATAAGCCGCTGAAAACACAATCCCTATCGGTGAAACAGAAGTAAGCAGCACAGCCTTTCGACCACCCAGCTTGAAGACAGCCAACAAACCCAAGAAAAACATAATATTAGATACAGCAACAGCAGAGGCAGCAGTCCCTCCTGTAAGTCGTATTAACAAGGGATATAAGGGAAACCAGGCGGTTTGAAATAAACCATATCCCTCATTAACAATGGTGAGATAGTGTACTGAATCATAGAAAAAGAGCACATTAAGGGGCTTGCGATCAAGAGGCCCCTGTGTTTCAGCATAACCAGGAGGAGCAGGAGGAGTATCAAAGGAATAAAAAGTTGCGTAGGCAACCCCCAAAACAATCAACCTGGAAAGCAGAAAACATAAAAAACAATATTTAATAGTTTGCTTCACTCTAAATCACCAACCTGATTTGATCAAGGCAAAGACAAAGCAAAGTGACAGTACAAAAAAACCCAAAATGAACCCTTTAGAAAACTTATCGTGCTGCAGCTTTCGGCCCACTATACCCACATTAAATCTTTTTCGCTACCCAAAACTCACTTAAACCAAAGGGTAAGGGCAGGCGAGATGCGCAAGATGATTCCAATTTGAGCACCGGACGGGCCAGTTCAGATGCCTTATCAATTTTTAATCCAAACTTACGCAGCGATGCTCCTGGAAGCCCCAGTATGTTCCAGCATGTGCGGTACAATATCTGTACCCCTTCCTGCTTAAGATATCTTGCTAACTCTCGCGGTGTATATCTTCGGACATGCCCGACTTGTACATCATGGTAGCTCCAAAAAAAAGGATATAGAGGCACAGATAAAATTAGCAGCCCATTATTTTTAAGAACCCGCTTTACTTCTCTTAGTGCAAGGCTCTGGTTGTCAATATGCTCCAGCACATCTAACATAAGTACTGTATAAAACTTCTCGTTATCATATGGTATCCGGCAGGCATCTCCAATTACAGCATTGATCCCCTGCATCTTTGCTGATTCAACTGCTTCGGGGTTGACATCCAGCCCAAAGGTATCAAAGCCAGGCCATGGCTCACCAGGGCCACATCCCACATCCAGAAGTGGGGATGAGGCTGAAAACCTTCTTAAAAAAGAAACAATTAAATCCCTCCGCGAATTGCTCCATGCTTTGGGCGTAAAGGATACATCATTGCTTTCTTTTGGCATTGTAGATATAACATTACCCTCCATCCGGTTATATGTATCAAATAAGGTTTGTTCACTCTAAAAATGAATGAGAAATAGAGCTGAACACATCCGCAGTTTCTTGATCTTTCGCCATTGGGGCAATTGTTTGATCAGAGAAACCATATTTCGCCCTGATTAGATAAAGGGGGCGCTCTTTTACTTCATTGTAAATGCGGCCTATGTACTCACCTAAAATACCGATAGTCATCAACTGCACACCACCCAGGAAAAGAATGATTGTAATCAGTGATGGGTATCCGGGAAGATCATGGACAAAAAACAGGGTACGTACAATAATAAATATGGCATAAATAAAAGCAGTAAACGCTACAATAAAACCAAAGTATGCAGCAAACTGCAGCGGTACCCTACTAAATGAGGTTATACCATCTAATGCATGGTTCCACATTTTCGAATAGTTATATTTGCTTTTACCTGCGTTACGAGAATCTCTTTGGTACTGAACACCCGTCTGGCGAAATCCCACCCAACTGAAAAGCCCTTTCATAAAGCGGTTTCTTTCCGGCATCTGTTTCAAGGCTTCTACAACTGGCTTGCTCAAAAGACGAAAGTCCCCTGTGTCTGCTGGTATTTCTATTTTCGTCAGTTTATTGATTGTTCGATAAAATAGATGTGCTGTATATTTTTTTAACCAGGTTTCCCCTGCCCTTTCCGTTCGAGTGGCATAAACCACATCGTATCCTTCCTGCCACTTGGCAATCAGCTTTGGAATCAATTCAGGAGGATCCTGCAGGTCTGCATCGATAGGTATTACGGCATCACCGGACGCATAATCGATCCCTGCGGAAAGAGCGATTTCCTTACCGAAATTCCTGCTCAAGTCGATAACTTTTACTTTGGAGTTCTTATAGGCAAGCTTTGTCAGCATAGCCATAGAGTCATCTTTACTGCCGTCATTGACAAATATTATTTCATAGTCATAAGCGGTGTTCTGCAAAACATCAGTCACCCGACCATAAAAGGCCTCTATATTTGCTGATTCATTGTAAACAGGGGCGACAACTGAAATCAGATACCGGTCATCATAACCCATTTATTATTCACTCCTTGTTATTCCCGGACAAAAACAACAGCAGGATAACTGAAATAGGCCTTCCTCCAGTTGGGAGCATGCTCCAGTGCCCATCTCAGAGAACGATCAGGAGGTATCAAGACCACCTCTACCTGATAATTATCTAATATCTGTAAAGGGTTATTGAATGAACCATGCCTTAGTTGTAGATAATCTTCGAAAACACTGGTTCCCGATAAAACATACATATCGGCCCGCCCATCAACAAAGACCTTTACATCATTAAATATCAGATACCCACCCCATGAATAATCATTGAAGATACGCTCAGTATAGCCATGTTCCTTGATGTACTCTAAAGCCTGCTCCGGATAAAGCTGCCCCTCCCTTGGTGACTCCGTCCACGAAACCTGAAAAGGCCAGGCTGTGAAGATCAGACCAGCAACAAGAATCACAGACAATAGATCTATGGATTTGGGGGTAGTCTGCTGATCCCAGGGCAATTGATCAGCAATAAGGATTACTGCTGAAAAGTAAAACAGGGGAGCCTGGCGTACCTGAAGAAGTGACATGATTAAGGTAATTGCAACAAGAAAGCCATGAAAAAGAGAAACCTGGCGCGGCTTTAACAGCAAAAGACAGATCACAATTCCTATCATGATCAGGAAGGGCAGCATATATGTATTATGAAAATTAGGTGACTGCCATTCGCTGATAGAATCCATCATTCCGGAATGAGAAGTCAATTGGACAACATAGCTGTAAATTTTGATGCCCTGTGGAGTGAGACATACGGCCAACAAAGAAATAACAAAAACAAGCAGCAGTGTTCGTTGGTATTTGGGTGAATCCTTTTCTAAAAAGCCGCACAAAAGAGCCACAACAATAAATCCAACCCCTAAGAGCACCGAACCATGTACATTGGCCCACACTACTGCCACCGGTATCAGCCAGTAGAGGAGGGGCGGTCGCTCCCGGCCGAAGATGAGCAGGGCAATCCACACCGCAAACAAACCGGTAGCCAGAACATGCGGGCGTGCACACCAAAAAGATGGCACGATAATCAGCACAACCCCGGTCAAAACAGATGCGGTCAGAGGTGTAGAAATACGGCGCAAGATCAACCACAGTGCAGACGCAAAAAGAGCAATACCGATCAACATCAAGGCCCATAATCCCCACTTGCCCGCGGTATTCCATGCCCAACCAGCTGCCAGATCCCACAACCATTCATGAGCTGTCCATGGATTGCCGTTAGCCGACCAGGAAAATGGATCGTGCAACGGGATCACCCGGTTTTCCAGAATCCACTGCCCAGTCTTGATGTGCCAGAAGGTATCCCCTTCTAAAAAAGCATGTCCCGCCTGGAAAGCCGCGGCAAGTACAGCAATAACAAGGAACAACCCCGCCCAAATTTTCTCCCAAAAAACACGGAAAATACCTAAACCCCTCATGCAAAAGCCCCCTCAACCCTTTTTGCTTTCGAATCACAGCAGTTTCCTCTCAACAACTGCATAAACAGTCTTATGAATATCTCACGAATACAGGAATAATATTGTTATTTCACCATATAGCAACATGAATCCTGCTATTTCTGGTAAATTAGTAAATAATAATAATAGTTTTATTTGCTCAACCCAACACAAACCACCCCGATAGTGCACAAAATAGTACCCAAAATGCTCCCTGCAGAAAACTGTTCATGGAGAAATATTGACGAAAAAACTGCCACCAAAATAAAATTTACTGCCAGCAGGGGATATGCCTTGGAGAGCGGCCAGGCTGCCAATACCTGAAGCCATAACAAAAATGCAACCCCATAGAAAATAATACCGATGATCGTATGCAGCTCAAATATTTTTCCACTTCCCAATTTAAGATAGACCTGTCCCACCGAACCAAGCACCACCGATAAACCAGCAAAAAGCCAAGTCAACAAAACCCCTCCCTATATTTGAAAAGAATGCTTGACATCCCTGTTAGTTTCGTTTTCGCTTATTGTTTTCCTTCCAAGTTGCTTTACTGCCTTACCACCACATGCATTACCCTGCTTCTCCGCTACTAGCAATAATCCTATCATACCTTTGATCTAAAAATAGCGATCATTTGAATTGTGAGCGTAACATCCAATATCGACATAAAAAAGACCCCTATGGATTTCTCCGCTGGGGTCCTTTTCATCTTAAGCCGCAACACCATCCCATTTGTTGTTGTCGGGTGGTACCCGGTACCTTTATTCCCCGTAACCGGTAGCAATACGTATAGGTTATGGGTATACGTGATCTGGAACATTACATGAAAATTTCCCATTTGTAGCATCATAGTTGTATACACCACCGGCAGGACAAGTTGGCTTAGTTTTAACGTAACCATTTTCTCCTACAAAATTAGCATTGTTTAATGGATCAGTTGGATAGTTTCCTGTCGCAGCTCCATACTGGGCAGCAGCACTGTCAAGTGTGCGCAGGTTTGACTGGCATGCCCTCTTTTGTGCATTTTCCTGCGTCTTATTATAAATCGGTATCGCGATCGCCACCAAAATCCCAATAATCAGCAGTACAACCATCAACTCAACCAGTGTAAAACCCTTGTTGTTCCTTTTCATCATCTTATAGATTCTATCCATGATTTCACCTCCTCTCCCTCGACTCTATATATGTTATACCGACAACTTCTCCTTTTTAGACACCTTCCGGAATAATATACCACATTTATTTTCCTTGAATTATCGACACATTACAACTATTAGACAATCACCCGCATGATCTCTTCCACAGATGTAACCCCCTGCTTCACTTTCCGCAGCCCATCCTGTCTGAGGGAGGTCATGCCTGCGGCCACTGCGGCATCGTTGATTTCTGAGCTGGAGGCATGTTTTAGTGTCAGTCGCTGGATCTCTTCGTTGACCAGCAGCAGTTCGTAGATACCGACACGGCCTTTGTAGCCGGTGTTGCTGCAGCGGAAGCAGCCTTTGGAGCGGTAGAGTGTCAGCTTTTCTTCCCCTTCATCCAGGGGAAAGTCGGGAATATTGGACAGGAGTTCATCCCTGCTTATCTCATAGGCCTCCTTACAGTGAGTGCAGAGGATGCGGGCCAGGCGCTGGGCCACCACACCGGCCAGTGAGGAGGCGGTGAGAAAGGTTTCGATTCCCATGTCCCCCAGCCTGGTGATCGCTCCTGCGGCATCATTGGTGTGGATGGTGGAAAAAACAAGGTGCCCTGTAAGAGCGGATTCCACAGCTATACGGGCTGTTTCCGCATCACGGATCTCTCCGATCATGATGATATCGGGGTCACTTCTTAAGATTGAGCGCAGGCCATTAGCAAAGGTAAGCCCTGCGCGGACATTGACCTGTACCTGGTTTAAGCCGTCGAGGCGGTATTCGATGGGGTCCTCCACTGTGATGATGTTCTTTTCTACAGAGTTGACAGCTGACAGAGTAGCATAAAGTGTGGTGCTTTTGCCGCTCCCTGTAGGGCCTGTCACTAAGATAAATCCGTAAGGCATATGCACGATGCGCCTGTACTTCTCCAGTTCCAGGAGGGGGAATCCCAGTTCCTCCAGGGTGATCAGCCTGCTGGAGCGGTTGAGCAGCCTCATGGTCACCTTCTCCCCATAGGCGGTGGGCAGTGTGGCCACCCGGACATCAACTGCTTTATTCTCAATCTTTAAGCTGATACGCCCATCCTGGGGGATACGCCGCTCAGCGATATCCATATTGGCCATCACCTTGATGCGTGAAACCAGGGGTGCATGGAGTTTCTTGGGAGGCTGCATCGCGTCATGCAGAACACCATCGATGCGGAAACGCACCCGCATGCTTTTTTCCTGTGGTTCGATGTGGATATCGCTTGTGCCGGCACGTACAGCCTGGTTGAAGATCGTGTTGGCCAGGTGAACCGCTGGCTTTTCCGAAGCGTCATCCACTTCCGGGGCAACTTCTTCGATCTCTACCTCTTCCTCTGCTGTCTGCTCAACACTTGTACAGGTGCGGCTGTATCTCTCAATTGCTGCCATCAGTTCACCATCTGCACAAACAACCGGTTGGAAGTCATAGCCTGTATGGATGCGCAGATCATCAATAGCTATGATATCTTTTGGGTGCATCATAGCCACCAACAGCTTACCCTTGTCAAAACCAATAGGTAGAGCACTGTACCTGCGTGCTATTTCAGGAGTGATCAAACTGGATGCTGCATCATCAATTTTGTATGTCTCTAAAGATACATAGGGCACATCGTTTTGCAGAGCAACCACCCCGGCAATATCATCTTCTGTACAGTAACCAAGCTGTACAAGTGTGCGGCCGAGCATACCCTTACTGCCTTTATTCATACTCTGCTGCTTGAGGGCATGCTCCAACTGCTCCTTTGTAATTGCACCGGTTTTAACCAGCAGGTCACCCAGGTAGTTTTGTCCTTGTCTTGCCAAATAATTGCACCTCTTATAACCTGAATATTGCATCGTACCCAGCATTTCGTTAAAATACTCGTATTTCCTGCATTATTGATACTATTTTGTCGATGAGCTATATTTCAAAACTACTATCTGCCCGTCCTTTTTCAGGATAACCTGATTGTTTTGAAGATCGATCTTGGTAACCTCATACCCGCCGAAAACCTCGCCTACAGTTACATCAGCCAGCAGATTGCCGTCCCTGAGGGATACATAGATAGTACCGTTTTGTTGATAGACAGCAACCAGTTCAAATGTTATCTCCTGACTGTCTTTGGGTTCTGTAGTACCCCCAGTATTTTGTCCCTTATCTGTTTGTCCCTCACTGGGAGCAGAGGCCACAATCAAGGGCATAAAGGGGTCACGCACCGGTACAACTGCTGAGGCATTATCCAGAGGCAGAACTTCTTTCTTAGTTTCAGTATTTTTCGCTTCACCATATGTTTTAGAAGGAGAAAGGTTTGTAGCAGTCTCCTCAGGTGTGAAGCAACCTATCAGTCCCAAAGCCAGCAGGCAGGAACAGATGAAAACACATAATCTGGATCTCATTCTTGTGCCTCCTTCCCCTGCTGCTGGTAAAAGGCAGCAGCTGTTATCTCTGCCTTGATCTGAGGCAATTCATCTCTTCCCTCATTCACCTGCACCTCATTGACACGGACATTCCGGTTCCAGTTCTGTAGATTGTCCAAAAGAATCAACAACCCGTGGTAGCGGCCCTCAAAAATCAGTTTGATAGGCATCTCATCATAGCTCTCTTTGGAGACCCTTTTATCAAAGTGTACCTCTAAAAGATCGGTCTTCGATTTATCCGCCAGATCATAGATGCCAGCGATGAGAAGGTTTTCGTTCGGTAAAGGAGGAATCAACTCCTCTGCGCGGGCTTTTCGCTCCTCTAATTCAGGGGCCTGTTTGCTGAGCTTGATCAGGTTGAGCAAGCGACTCTCTTCCTGCTTTAAGGCGCTCTCTTCCTGTTCTACCCGGGAGTGTGCCTCTTTCAGTGCACTTGTCTGGTTGTATAACAAAAAAATCATACAGGCCAGAATAGCAACACCCAGTACAACTGATATAATAGTCTGTTGTGATTTCTTTTTTTCCAGGTCCAAGCTACTTGCCTCCTTTTGGTACAGGCAGCGAAGCCTTTATTTCAAACCCGTATACCTTCTGCTCCTCCAGCATTTCTTCTGAAGAAAACTGGCAGCGAATATTATCCACCCCTTTTACATCGTGCAGATTTTCCAAAAGAACAGCCACATCTTTATGGGAAAAGGCTTTACCCCGTATCATCAGCTCACCTTGTTCAGATGCAGCATCATTGTCTTCCTTGTCATTTTTTTTCTTATCCGGAAGATAGGTAGTTGTGTAATCTGTCAGCCATACACTGTCGGGAATATGTGAACCAACTTCAGCTAAGGTGTAATACCAGTTGGGGGTAACACCCGCAGCATCGACGTTGATTTTTTCCAACGCATCAACTGTTGCTTTCAGATCACCGTATTTCTGATAGGCTGCCGCTTTGCGGGTAATTTCCGCTTTTTGCTCCTGCAGCCGGCTAACCTCCAGCTTTTCCTGGTTAGTCAGATAGATCAATCCACCATAAATACATAGGAAAACCAAAATGACAAAGCAACTGCATAAAAGGTAAATCCTTAACTGCCGGCGAAAACGCTGTTCAGCCTAATCTCAGGAGGAAGAAGACTGATATTATTCAAAGATTATACCTCCAGTCCACGCCGCGCCAGGGCGACACTTACAGTAAAGTCCTGCGCTACACTGCTGATGCCTATATTTTTAGCTGGAACATCAATTCGATCAAGGGGACGAATAACCGCCACCCTAAGGCCGAGATTCTCCTTAAGCCTCTCTGCCAAACCGTCCATCCGGGCGCCTCTTCCTGAGAGAAATATTTTTTCAATTGCTGCACCCTTGTGCTGTGTCTGGTAGTAATTCAAGGATGAGTTGATCTCATTGGTAAGGGTGTCGCCCCAGGCTGAAACAGCATCCTCGGACCAGACGATCTTACTGGCTGTAGTTACAGGAACGACCTCGTTCAGTGAGCAGTTGAAAAACTCAGTTGCCGCCTGGAGACCGGCAGGGATGATGCGCGCAAAACGCGGGGTCTCATTTTCCAGCACCAGGATACTGCTCAGTTCATTGGCGATATTTATGATAGCACCAGTACCTCTACGATCATCAGAGGGTAAGACCTGCTGGAGCGCAAGTGGTAAAACATCAATATCCTTGACTTTAAGATCAGCACCTGAAGCAACCTCAATAAAGATATTGAGCATATCGCGCTTTCCCGCTACCAGCAGTACCTCCAGGACATCTCCTACATCTCCTGTAGCCTCTCCCACAATGATATAGTCCAGAACAACACTGTCCAAAGGGAAAGGAATGTGCTCCTGGGCCTGAAACCTGATCAGCTTGTCCACTTTTTTGCCGGCAACCTTCGGAAAAGTAGCAAACCGCACCAGTACCCCCTGGTTGGAGACTCCCAGGATTACCTCACGACTGCTGAAACCTGCATCGGACCACAGTTGGTGGAGGGCATCCTCAACCATCCCTGGATTGGCGATCATCCCTTCTATTACTGCACCACCAGGAAGAGGCATACGTCCGAATCTAACCAATTTTGGTGACTGCGTACTGCCACTCAACTCCACAGCCCGGATCTCGGCGGTATCGATATCCAGACCCACTGCATTATTTGGTCTCAAAAATCCCATACCATAGCTTCACTCCTTTGTTGGATAGTGAATTGAATGTGAGAATCATTTATGAAAAAGGGGTAACCCTTTTGGTTGATGGTCCATCAGGGTGGTGTTGATATTATTACAATTGTGGTTTTGTGAAGTATATCTCTTGTGCATTTTTTATTTCTGTAAATTTAGAGGCACTTATGTTTTCCAGCAGCATCTCGGATTCTATTACTATATCATCTTTTAATGTTCCACCATTCCCTGTAATGGTAAATATAAGAACTACCTTATTATTATTATTATTTTTATCTACGGAGAAGGAAAGACCTGTCAAGCAATCATCTCTAGTAATGGTCTGGGTCTGAATGCTGCCATCTGATTCCTTAGTTACCTTTTTGAGATTATTATCATCCAATTCCAAGCAGTGGTTTTTTACACCAGACATATCTGTGGCACTTATATTATCTGCATAGCGTACTTCCTTTGTTATATAATTGGCGGCCAAACGCACATTGCTTTGTACAATGGTCTTTTTTTCGCCCTCGTAAAAACTCCTTTGGCAGAAAAAGAAAAAGATAAAACCTACTGCAAGAACAACTACCAGAAGGGCTATAGTTACAGTTAATTCAGTAAGTAAAAACCCGCGCTCATCATTCATTTGACCACCCCTTTCGGATTAATTATTTAACGTGTACTTCACAAGTCGCAGTTTTACCAGCATCTACCGTTGTCACTGTAATTTTGCACTTCCCCTTACTGAGCGCGGTAACAACACCTCCAATGCTTACTGTTGCTTTTCCTATATCACTAGAAGTCCATGTAACTTCTTTATTCGTAGCGTTTTCAGGCAAAACTGTTGCTGTTAAATTACCGGTAGTCTCTTTAACGAGATTCAATGATTTGAAATCCAAATCCACACCGGTTACACGAACTATTGGTGGTTCACCTGTTGGCTCTTTTTTGCAGTTGGGTTTAAATGCAATTAAATTATCTTCGGGGATAATCTCTCCTTTAATTGCGATTTCTTTATCGGGATCGACCCCATCCGCATCTTTAAAAATTAATTTCAAAGAGTCTGTGCCAGAAGTTACATCTTTTGAAATTTTCCTTTCTATTTCTTTTTGCCCTTCTTCATAAATTGTCTTGGATTTTCGACCGGAGTTTATTATCCCCTCAAAACTTTGATTGAAAAGCAGAAGCAAGGCAACAGATATTATCGCTAAGATGACAATGGAAATAAGTACCTCTACAAGGGTAAATCCTTTTTTGCACTTCAGCATACTAATTTACCCACCTTTCGTTAATCGCTCCAAACATCTATGCGGTATGTGTTCCGAGTACTACTATCATCGGAAAAAGGAAATAGTATGTCATTGTTGTATTCAATCTTATAATCGTTATTACCGGTACCATTTAATTTAATTTGTTTAGCAATAACTGCACCAATTATGTTTGCATTTCCGTTCAAATTGATTATTGCATTTGGAGCATAGATATTTCCCTTAACAGAAGAACTACCTGTACATTGAAATTTATCATCGATGCCTCCTGAAATTATATTCCCTACAATTATTACATTACCAGAAAAAAGAAACCCAGTAGCGGTATATATTGATCCATAAAACTCTCCATCAGTGATTTTTAGTTTGTTTTGTCCTTTGTAATACATTATCAATGCATCTACATTATCTTCATTATTAATACTTCCCTTATTTAAATCAAATTCCTGATCTACATACAGGTTTAGTTTCCCCTCTCCCTCGATCACAATATTTCCATTAACTTTTAGCTTCCCAACTCGAATATTGCGTTCCTCATCTGCAGGGCCTGTGTAAATCGTTAATAAATTACCAACTATAATATCACTGTATTTACCATCATTATCAATTCTTCCATTCTCAATTGATCCTCTATCAACCAAATCATCCGGAAATTCAGGAAATGACGGTAATGAATAATTTTTAATCTCGTCGAGATTGCCAGCTTTTCCCTCAGGTAAAGAGCCTCCATTGATGTGTATTACATTAGAAGGATCCGCGCCTGGCCCTACTTTGATTACACCCTTAATCTCATCCAGAGCATTTTTGTTCATATTAATTTTATTTTTTTCTGTCGAGTTAGTAGCGATATCCCCATCTATCCCCGGTTTGCCATTGATAGTTATACCATCTATACCAAAAAGCGCCGCATCAAAAGGTGAACAAGGTTTCAGTGTCAATTTAACTTTTCTTTCAAAATCATCAATATCCCCCGTCGATTCTATTAACAATTCCCCGTTATCTCTCTTGGTAACTTCAACTTGAAATGTCCCCTCACCAAGCTCTACAGGTTCAGTTTTCTTCCCCAAAAGCTCATCTACGCCATCCGGATTTTTCATAATATAATCCGCCACAGCCTCCGCCCCGGACCTGGCCAGGTAATGGGCCTGCATGCGTTTCTCATCATTGAACACCTGCAGGTTATCGGTCAAACTGTAATGCAGAAGTGCAGCACCCAAAACGGTCAGGACACCCATTACAATGAGCACCGTTATCAGTGCAGAGCCCTTTTCTCCTTTAAACACCTGATTCATGGAACTTCGCCCCCTTACTCCCGTACTAAACTTGGTCTTATCGAACAACACGCTCACCCCCGCTAGCCCTCAGGCAAGATACTCTGCCATGCTCTCCAGCCCCCTGTGCATCAGGCGGGAAACCCGGCGCTGGCCGATTCCTATTTCGTCTGCCACCTGCTGCTGAGTCAGGTCATGATAGAAGATCAGGTAGATCACACGGCGCTGCAGTTCATTTAAACGATCCATAGCCTGCCGCACTACGATCTTGTCTTCGATAGGCAGTTGAAAGCTTTCATAGTAGAGATGTCTGACCTGTTTTATATCAAGCTCGTCCAGGCTGACATGTCCTGCCTGCAGGGCCTGGGCGACACCTTCCTTGCGGATATTGACCTCTTCTGCAATCTGATCCAGTGTTGGGGGTTCTCCATTCTTTTGGGATAACTCCTCTATGGTCCGGTAGATGTGAGACTGCAGATCCGCCACCCATCCCGGACGGTCAAAGGAAACCTCACGCCGCAGGTGGCGCTTCATCTCTCCCATGATGTAATGGGAAGCAAAGGTGACAAAGCGGACACCTCTATTGGAATCAAAACGCTGTACCGCTTTCATTAAACCCTCATAACCCGCCTGAATGATATCTTCTGAAAGACGGCTGCCTGAATAAAGGTCACCGTAATGGTGCACCAGGGCACTCGCTGCCACAAAGATTCGGCGCAGGTTTTCTTCGCACCTATCCTCTAGATAGGCTGATACTGCATCATCAAGTTCAGGCTGTACAGCTCCACAAACAGTTTTTTGTGACACCTTTATCCTCCTACTGTGGTGACCACAAGGAAAATGGGAAGGTACATAGCAATCACCATAAATCCAACAACACAGCCTACAATTATAATCAAGAGCGGCTCGATGATCGATGTTAATCCTTTGGCCATAGTAGCCACCTCTTCTTCGTAAAATCCGGAAACACGGCTCAGCATATCAGGCAGGTTCCCTGACTCCTCCCCCACAGCAACCATCTGTACCACCATGGGTGCAAAGACTCCGCTCTCCCCAAGGGGTCCGGCTATATTCTTTCCTTCCTGGATCTTCTCACAGGTGTCCTCCACTGCTTCTACCACTATAATACTTCCTGAAGCAGGGCCTGCTGTCTCCAGAGCCTGTATTACAGGGATGCCTCCCGCCAGAACTGACGCATAGCCTCTAACTACTATGCCCGACAAGGGTTTCCAGAGACTAGAAGAAATATTTTATCGAAAAAGGAACTGGACAGCGGTAATTAATTATGAGACAATAGTGTGGGTTATTATCAAAGGGGGCCTGCACTATGACAAAACAATACGACAACCAAGTCTTGGTAAGCGGCAGATTATTTCACCGAACAAGGAACTGCAAGATAGTTAAAGGAAATAATACGCATGTTTCCGAAACTAA
>NZ_CDRZ01000022.1 GCF_000946815.1 Syntrophaceticus schinkii
GATCAGTTTAAGCGTACTGAACTTAATCAAGGACAACTAATAATTTAAAAGAATTCCCGTCGAGTATCCAAAGAGGCATTAGGGACTGACTGTCCATCACCGCAATGGTATGGCTGGTTTTCCTATGCTTTCAGAATCGACGAAAGGAGCGAAGCGGAACCTCACGGGCCGACAATGCGGTAAAACCGCAATTGATTTAACCTAAACTCCATTTTTAAAAAACCGAACTCAAGATGATATGGAAGTAAATAGTATCATGAATTAGCCGTGTGGTATGCCTCAAATCGCTTGATTTTTACCTTCTCTTCGGGCTAAACTAGTAAGGAACTTATTTTAGTTGTTAGAATAGCAAAAAATTTAGGAAACAGGAGTGTTTGGTGATGGAAAGTATCAACTTAAGTGCACAAAAGAGGGAGCGCGGCCCCAAAGGGTTTATGCGCACCCTGCGCCGCCAGGGGATGACACCGGCGGTTCTCTACGGGAAAGAGGTCGGAAACATTTTGATCCAGGTTCCTACAAAGGAATTGGAGATGATCATTACCGGCCATAGTATCGGGAGTACCCTGATTAACCTGGAAGTTGCCAACGATGATCAGAAGGAGCCTTATCTGGTGATGTGCCGCGAGATTCAGCGGGAACCGATCAGGCGGGATCTCCTGCATGCTGATTTTTTCCAGGTTGTGCTTACCGAGGAAATCGAGACAGAGGTTCCGGTTATTCTTGTTGGGGAAGCCCCTGGCCTGAGAGAGGAAGGGATCTTACAGCATATGCTGCGTAAGGTGACAGTATCCTGTCTGCCAACAGAAATGCCTGACCGTCTGGAGGTGGACATCAGCGGCCTGAATATCGGGGACCAGGTTACTGTCGCGGACATAGAAGCACCGGAGAATGTGCAGATCATCTCTGAACCGGATTCGGTTATTGCAATGGTCGTTGCACCTGCTTACGAGGAAGAGGAAGAAGAGGATGAACTCGAAGAGGACGCTCTCGGTGAAGCTGCAGCAGATGAGGGTGAGGGAGAAGAGGCAGGGCAAGGAGAGGAGTAAATGATTGCCTGGCTGCGGAAACTGACCCATCCGGGTAATTGTATAAGTGATTCACCTGAGAAAGTGATTCTAGGTCTGGGAAATCCTGGCCCGCGCTATGCCCAAACACGCCATAACGCGGGTTTTCGGGTTGTGGAAAGGATCGCCGGTACCGGAAAATGGACAAGGCAGCGAGGCCTGGCCAGTATCTGCACTGTGGAGATTGACGGCATAATGGTTTTGCTGGTGCGGCCGCTTACCTTTATGAATCTCAGCGGAAAAGCGATACAACCGTTGCTGCGGCAGCTAGGCCTTCAGCCGCAGGATCTGCTGGTGATCCATGATGATCTGGATCTGCCCTCAGGCAGCATCAGGCTGCGCCCGGGCGGCGGTTCCGGGGGGCATAAAGGAGTACAGTCTATCATCGACCACCTCGGATCACGTGATTTTGCGCGTCTGCGCATCGGGATCGGGCGGCCGGCTGAGGGTGGAGATCCGGTGGAGTATGTCTTAGAGCCTTTCCCCTGGGAGGAGCGCCCCTTTTTTGAAGATGTCTGGAAGCTGTCCGGTGATGCCGCCCGCTGCTGGGCATCTCACGGCATCCAAACCGCCATGAACAAATATAATCGGTGACAAGGGGACGGGGGTCTTGTCATCCAGGATGACAAGACCCCCGTCCCCTTGTCACCTGTCACCGCCCATGCATGAAATCTCCTTTTCTGGTTAAACTATGGATAATGCTTCCTGTTTAGGACCTAGTTTAACTAGGGGGGAGGTGACATCATGGCAGATGAGAACAAAGTGACTCGCGGTGATACTAATACCGGTGGAGGTCCTGGTGGAGGAATCACCGGTTTGGCCGAGCAGGGCTGGTTGGCTCACATTATAAGGTTTATCGTGGCTGCGATTGTATTAATGGTTGTGAGCTATATTACACCTGGCTTTACCAGGCTGTCTTTCTGGCATGCCCTGCTTGCAGCTGTTCTGATCGCAGCGATCGGATTCGGACTCGAAACCCTTTTCGGCCGCCGCATTTCGCCTTATGCGCGCGGTGGGGTCGGGTTTGTGGTCTCAGCGGTGATCTTTTACTTACTCCAGTTCATTATCCCTGGTTTAAGGGTGACTGTACTGGGAGCTCTCATAGCTGCTGCTATCGTCGGCATTATCGATATGTTTGTGCCAACGGGTGTACGCTGATCAAAACGCAGTCCAAAAACCCCGTCTCAATTGAGGCGGGGTTTGTATTGGTCGTTGGTGGTTGGTCGTTGGAAAAAGGATGTTCGGGCGAGGCGCGTGCAGGGGGGACGGTTCCTGGTGCATTTCTGTGTAGAATGGATCAGGGGGACGGCAGACTGTGTGACAACTCCCCAAATCACCAGTTCAGCAGCCATAAAGGAGACATAACTGAAATAGCAGGATAATTGGTGTCCCTTATCCCTAAAAACAACCGAAATTTGGTCATAAGTGGGGGGATGGAAAGAGGCAAAATGGTTATTCACACAGTCTGACGGTTCTTCTGATCCATTTTCACAAATTTAACAGGCACCTAATCGCTGAAAGTGCAACAGGGACCTATCAGTGCACGTGCCCGCGCCCGCGTCAGAGTGGATGTGAGACGCGAGTGAGACGCGAGAACCGTCCCCGCGTCTCAGGCAGGTTGTATGAAAGCATTATTCTGAATGATATAATGAACACTGACATATGAAGTTATCGGGGGGCTTTTTATGAGTCCTGCCGCATTTTGCTTTGGTCATAAAGGTGGTTTTGCATGCGCAATATACTGACAAAAGTTCCTGGCTACTACGATGCTGTTGATGCTGTAAAGAAAAGAAAGTATCCCATACTGCTTTCAGGACTGGCGGGTTCTGCCGGAGCTTTGGCTGCGGCTTCCCTTTTCTCCGATGGGGGGTTCAGGGGTGCGCTGCTGGTAATTGTTCCGGGATATGATCAGGTGATCTCCTGGGCTGCGGACATGGAGCTGCTCATGCCTGACCGGGAGGTCCTGGTGTTTAATCCGGCGGAGGCCCTGCCTTTGAGGTAGTGGCAGCCAGCCGCGAACCTGCGGCCGGGCGCTGCAGGCCTTAGCACTTTTGCGGGGGCAGGGAGAAAAGGCAGTGGTGATTGCCTCTGTGGAGGCTCTGCTGCCCAAGCTCATTCCACCGGAATACTGGGAGCGGGCTGCTCTTTCACTTCAGGTGAACCAGGAAACAGATCATGATCACCTGGCACAGCGCCTGGTTTTAGCCGGTTATGAACGATTGGACACTGTTTCAGGGCCAGGGCAGTTTGCGATGCGCGGAGATATAGTGGATATCTATCCCTTTTATGACCTGCCTGTTCGCCTGGAATTTTGGGGGGATTGAGATCACCTCTCTCAGAAGGCTGGATGTGGAGACTCAGCGCTCTCAAAAAAGCCTTGCTGAGATAAAAATATGGCCGGCCCGGGAGTTTATTTATCACCCGGACCTGGCTGCTCCTGCTGTGGAGCGCATCCAGGAGGCCTATAAAAAGAGAAGAGATGCCTTGAAAGGGAGTAGGAATGCACTCACCCGTCTTCAGCAGCGGGCCAACAGGTTTTTGGAGATGGCCAGAGAAGGGGTGGGTAGATCCCTCAACCTGGTGCAGCCCTATTTCTATCCGGAGCAGGTCTCTCTTCTCGATTATCTTCCCGCGGATTCTTTGGTTATTCTGGATGAGCCTGGGCGCTTTCCGGAACAGAGCCGGGCGCGCACTGTGCTCCTGGATTCAGACTACAGGCGCTTTTTTCAGGAGGGGAATTCTTTTACCCCCTGGCAGGAGCACTACTTTGACGGTGATCAGCTGCTGAAACAGATGGCGGAATTTCCGCTGATCTGTTATTCTCGTTTGTTGACCCGGACACCCCTTATGGAGCCAAAAGCCCTGGTCAGCTTTTCTACAAAGGAGATGCGGCCATTCCTGGGGCGCCCGGATCTCCTCGCCCAGGAGCTCAAGGGTTGGCTGCGAAAAAAAACCACAGTTCTTCTTCTGACGCATACCGAAACCAATTTGAAGCAGTTGGAAAGGGAATTAAGAGATATGGAGATATCTTTTCTGATTGCTGATCAGTGGCAGGAGTGTCTAAAAGAGGGGCGCTTACAGGTAGGCATAAGTTCGTTGAGCCGCGGCTTTGAAATCCCGGGCATCCTGGCTGTTGTCAGTGCGATGGAGATGTACGGCGGAAAAAAGGTGAGAAGGGCACAGAGACGGCGGGCAACAGCCGCTGACCACCTCCCTGAACTCAGCCTGGAGACTTTGTGGTGCATGTCCATCACGGGATCGGGCGCTATGTGGGCATCTGTGAGAAGGAGACAGATGATCTCAAGAGGGATTACCTGGAGATCGTTTATGCCGGGGAGGCAAGGCTATTTGTGCCGGTGGATCAGGTGGACCTGGTTCAGAAGTACACAGGTCCGGAAGGGACTACACCGCGTCTTTCCCGGATGGGAGGCAGTGACTGGGCGCGCCTCAAGCAGCGTGTCAAAAAGCGCGTTCAGGAGCTGGCTGAAGGCTTGCTCGCTCTTTATGCGCAGCGCAGCAATGCTCCAGGTTATGCCTTTTCCCAGGATACTGTCTGGCAGCGGGAGTTTGAGGATGGCTTTCCCTATGAGGAGACACCGGATCAGGAAGAGGCCATCAGAGATGTAAAGGTTGATATGGAAAGGAAGCGCCCTATGGACCGCCTTATCTGTGGTGATGTTGGGTTTGGCAAAACCGAGGTGGCCATCCGCGCCGCTTTTAAGGCTGTACAGGACGGGAAGCAGGTGGCGGTTTTGGTCCCTACAACAGTGCTCGCCAACCAGCATTACCTCACTTTTAGGGACCGCTTTTCTCATTATCCGGTCCGTGTGGAGATGTTGAGCAGATTCCGGACACCGACGGAACAAAAGAAAACTCTCACAGATTTACAAAAAGGCATGGTAGATGTGATCATCGGCACTCACCGGCTTCTTTCCGGAGATGTTGTCTTCAAGGATTTGGGGCTGCTGGTGATCGATGAGGAACAGCGCTTTGGGGTTGCTCATAAAGAAAAGATCAAAATGCTCAAAGCCAATGTGGATGTGATCGCCATGACGGCTACACCTATTCCGCGTACCCTGCAGATGTCTCTGGGAGGGGTGCGCGATCTGAGCCTTATTGAAACTCCCCCGGAGGACCGCCTGCCTGTGCAGACCTATGTCTTGGAGTACGAGCCTGAGATGGTGAGGGATGCTATTTTGAAAGAGATCCAGCGGGGTGGTCAGGCTTTTTATGTACACAACCGTGTGCGGAGCATCTCATCCATCGCACACTATCTCCAGGGGCTGGTACCTGAGGCTTCCTTCCGCATCGCCCACGGGCAGATGAAAGAGGATGACCTGGAAAAGGTGATGTGGGATTTTTTAAACAAAGAGTTCGATTGTTTGGTCTGCACCACCATCATTGAGAGCGGGCTGGACTTTCCTAATGTCAATACACTGATTGTGGAGAATGCTGACTGGTTTGGGCTGGCCCAACTCTACCAACTGCGCGGTCGGGTCGGCCGTTCCAACCGCCTGGCCTACGCCTATTTCACCTTTACGAGGGATAAGGTGCTGACCGAACAGGCGGAAAAGAGACTTAGAGCACTGCAGGAGTTTACCGAATTCGGGTCGGGTTTTAAATTGGCCATGCGTGACCTGGAGATTAGGGGTGCAGGGAATGTCCTGGGAGCAGAACAACATGGGCACATGGCTGCTGTAGGGTTTGACCTGTATAACAGGCTGCTGCAGGAAGCTGTCAGTGAGCTCAAAGGAGAGAAGCCGCCCGAGCAAATGGCAGCTGCTCCCCATTTCGACCTGCGGGTCGACTCGTATATTCCAGATTCATATATCAGAGATGGAAGGCAAAAGGTGGATATCTACCGGCGTCTCTCTATGGCTGGTGGGCTGGATGAAGTGATGGAGTTGGCCAGGGAGGTGTGTGACCGCTTCGGCAAGATGCCGGCCCCGGTCAGTTATCTTTTTGATCTGGCCGGCATCAGGGTTCGGGCAAGTGAACTAAAGATACGCGAGGTTCAGCATACCGGTTATACACTGGTAATGCAGTTTGAAGAAGGGGTGGTGCCTCCTGGTGAGCAGCTGGCTTCTTGGAGCGGTATCTTCGGGCAACGCCTCAGTTTTTCCACAGTAGGGGCACTGGAGATTCGGCTGGATACCAGAGGCCTGGCACCGAGGGATCTGATTGCGATGCTCAAAAAAGCACTGATTGGTGGTTAGTCGTTGGTCGATAGTCGTTGGAAAAAGATGTTCGGGCGAGGTGCGTGCAAGGGGGACAAGTTAGTAGTAGGTGAATATGAGATGTGGGAAGTGGGAGGTAGACTTCCGACTTCTGGTTTCCGACCTCCGCATTTAGGGCTGGGGTCGTCGCGTGCACCGGGGACTGTCCCCAATGCACGCGGTTCCCATTACACGCGCATCTCACCGAGTGGATGTGAGACGCGAGAACCGTCCCCGCGTCTCTCCCTGACCAGCCGGGGTAACCGTCCCCTTGGCTGGCAGGAGATCTGATTCTGGTGGCGAAGGTGTTTAGGATAAACAGACACCGCTCCGGTTCTACCGGGAAGGAGGAATATTTTTGGATCCCGCAATAAACTCTATAAAAAAAAGGACGTTCGTATCTGCCTCAAGTATTAGTGTTTATTCTGATAATTGCTCTGGGAGGCATTTGGTTGTGGTGGGTGTATCATGGGGATTGGGTAGTTCAGGTCAATGGTTACAAGATTTATGAGGATGATCTGGATCTGGAAGCTGATCGCCTGCAGATGATTCAGGAGTCCCTTGGTATGGATTTCCAGGGAGAACAAGGGAAAGCGTTAAAGGAGCAACTGCGACAGATGGCACTTGATCAACTGGTGGACCGAGCCTTGATGTGTCAGGCTGCCCGGAACAACGGAATTAGTATTGATCAAGCAGACATTGAAAATCAGCTGATGGTTGCTCAGATGCAGGCCGGTGGGGCAGAAAACTTACAAAAGTTTCTCCAAGAACAGGGAATGACAGAAGAGAAGTACAGGGAATTAGTGGAAGAATATATGATGATGGAGAAACTGCTGGATCTTGTAACAAAGGATGTCACAGTCGAAGAAAAGGATGTCAGGCAAAACTACCAGGAGCTCAAAGAGATGCTGGTTTTACCTGAGCGCGTCAAGGTAGGCCATATTCTGGTGAATACTGAAGAAGAGGCCCGGGATGTCATTACAGAGCTGAAAGAAGGGGCGGATTTCCAGGAGCTTGCTGTGCAAAAATCAGTGGATCCTTCAGTGGCAGAGAACAAGGGCATCTATGATAATGTCACAAAGGACTCATCTTTTGTTGAGGAGTTCAAAGAAGAGGCTTTTCGCCTCTCACCCGGGGAGTTCAGTCATGAGCCGGTCAAAACTCAATTCGGCTACCATGTGCTGATGTGTTTTGAAAAAAGGGATGCCTCACAGGCCAGCTATGAAGAGGTAAAGGACTGGCTGCAAGAGGAACTGCTCACTGAAAAGAAGCAGGAAAAAGTAATGGACTACATGGAGAGCCTGCGCGGAGCTGGTCGTATCATGTATAATTCTAAAAATTCAGCAATACCAGTTTAAGGCGGATAAGGCTAAAATTATTAACAATAGCATGGAAAAAAATGAATAAATCCCCCCCATCGGTTATATACTATTCCTGAAGATTCTTATCTTTAAATGAAGGGGGGATAGAACTTGAAGGCTACAGGTATCGTACGACGCATCGATGATCTAGGCCGTGTTGTAATTCCCAAAGAGATCCGCCGGACCCTACGGATTCGGGAGGGTGATCCCCTCGAAATCTTTGTGGACCGGGAAGGAGAGGTTATTCTCAAGAAATACTCACCCATCAACGAACTGGGTGAATTTGCAAAGGAATACGCTGACTCCCTACATGAGGCAATTGGACATATTGCGTGTATTGCCGACCGGGACAATATCGTTGCCGTAGCAGGTGCCCCGAAAAAGGAGTTTCTCGATAAAGCCATCGGTCCAGCTGTGGAAAAGGTAATGGAGGAACGAAAACCTGCTCTGATCACGAAAGCCGGTGAGCATCCTGTTTGTAATATTTGTCTGACCGATGAAGAGGAAGAGGAATGCAAGTTCTCCAGTGAGGTGATTGCTCCCATTATTAGCCAGGGTGACCCTATCGGGGCTGTAATTATCTGTTCAAAGGAGCCGAATGTGCGGATGGGAGAGCTGGAATTGAAGTTGGCTGAGACGGCGGCGGGGTTCCTGGCAAAACAGATGGAAGAATAATTTTTGTAAATAAGGTGGCTTTTATAGCTGCCTTTAATTTTTTGGTAATAATATTCCTTATTCCGGTATATCGAGACCCCTCGTTTAGTAAGCATTTAGTGATAAGGGACAGGACAAACAGGGGGTCAAGATGAAACCGGAATCTTTTTTGCGTGGAGCCATGGTTCTCACAATTGCAGGTGTTGTGGTCAAGCTGTTAGGGGCTGTTTATCGGATTCCTTTTACCAGGATAGCAGGAAGTGAGGGTATCGGTCTCTATCAGATGGCCTATCCCATTTATGTAGCTTTACTCTCACTCTCCACCGCAGGCATTCCTGTTGCTCTCTCTTTTCTGATTGCAGAGAGGGGAGCTATGGGTGACAGGCATGGTGCGCGCCAGGTATTTTCCGTTTCCCTGATCTTCTTATTCTGTTTAGGATGCATCCTGACTGCAGGGCTCTTCTACATCTCCCCTTTTCTCGCCCAAAGGGTATTAGGTGATACCAGGGCCTACTACTCCTTGATCGCTGTTGCTCCTGCTGTATTTATCATCTCTGTAGCATCTGCCTTTCGCGGCTATTTTCAGGGTTGGAGGTTGATGTGGCCGACAGCCGTATCTGAGGTGGTGGAGCAGGTTATACGGGTGGGAACTGTGCTTCTGGCTGCACAGGCACTGATGTCCCGGGGTGTAGAGTATGCGGCAGCAGGCGCGGCTTTCGGCACCTTTACCGGGGGGTGTGCAGGGCTCTGCTTGCTTACCCTGGTTTACCTGTGGTTTAAAAGACAGGGAAGCTCAGTGACTGCAGCACGCCGTGAACCCCCTTTACGTCTAGGAAAGGCACTGCAGATCTTAAAGCGCCTCATTGCTTATGCCTTTCCCATTTCCGCAGGCTCCCTGGTCCTCCCCCTGGTACAGGTTATTGATACAGTGATCATTCCCAAACGCCTGCAGACTGTGGGGTTTACCGTTCAAGAGGCAACCTCTCAGTTTGGACAGCTTTCAGGGATGGCCGGTACTGTTGTTTACCTACCGGCCGCTCTAACGGTTTCCATTGCCATGACACTGGTCCCTCACCTGGCAGCAGCTGTCTCCCGCAACAACCGCTCCGAGGTTCACCGGAGGATCAATACAGCCCTGCGCATTACCTTCATTCTCTGTCTTCCCGCGGCTGCCGGCCTCATGCTTCTTGCCACACCGATCATGGAGCTGCTTTTTGACGATTCATGCGCAGGTGCGGTTACTGCCTGGCTTGCCCCTGCCGCCCTGTTTACCGGCCTCCAGCAGACCACAGCAGGCGCTCTGCAGGGGATAGGGAATACCTGGCTGCCTGTGGTAAACCTTATGGCCGGCTGCCTGGTCAAGGTCTTTTGCAATTATTACCTGACAGTGATTCCGGGTTTCGGGATCAAGGGAGCTGCTCTGGGCAGCACCCTGGGTTTCCTGCTGGTGTTTCTGCTCAATATCTTTTGGCTCACCCGCCTTACAGATTACCGCCCACGGATAGGCATCTTGCTTCGTCCCCTCCTGGCTGTTACAATAATGATCATGGTGATCCCTGCCATTTATACCATCTTCGCCTCTCTGGGCAACCTGATGGCTACAGGGCTGACGATCACCTGTGGTGCAGTTTGTTATTTCGCTGTTTTACTTGTAACTAAGGAGATCAGGGTTTACGAGATGCGGTATTTCTTCAGGAGATAGCTGAGAAATAAAGCCGTCTCACCCTGTTCAGGATGGAAAAAAGGAGACAGAAGCCATGTCAGCACCCGCGATCATCTATGTGTTAGGATTGGGGCCAGGAGATCCCCTGGATATGCCGGGGCGCAACTTAAGCCTGATGCGAAGCGATTATCCTGTTTACCTGCGCACAAAACAGCATCCGGTGATCCCCTATTTGCAAAGAGAGGGGATAGGGATGCATCCCCTTGATCACTTTTACGAGAAGTTTGATTCTTTTGAACAGGTGTACTCCGCTATGACCGCCTTTCTCCTCCAAGAAGCGCAGAAGGAAAGAGCGGTTGTTTTTGCGGTTCCTGGCAGCCCCCTGGTTGGGGAGGCGGTTGTGCGACTTTTAAAGGAGCAAGGACCGGCAAACGGTGTAAAAATAGAGATTTTTCCTGCACCTGGCTTTTTGGACTCCCTGTATCAGCTGTTGGAGATCGACCCCGGTGAGGGGATCATGATTGCGGACAGCTTTCAGTTTTTAGAAAATGCGGAAACTGAGGAGTCCGGTATACACCTCCAGGTTGGGACAGGCCTTATTGTTATGCAGTTATACAGCTCTGCTCTTGCCTCAGAGGTCAAGCTGACCTTGATGGATTATTATCCGGATGACCACCAGGTGGTGCTGCTGCGGGGGGCAGGAATTAAGGGGAGTGAAAGTGTGCTCAAGATTCCCCTTTACGAACTGGATCGCCAGGATACTGACCATCTGACAACACTCTATGTTCCCCCATTGGTTACAGGGGAAGAGCCACCTTCAAAGAGTGTTGATCCGGTTTTATGGGATGGTAGTGCCTTAAGGTGGGGAGTTACAGGGGAAGAGCCGCCTTTAAACAGCGTTGATCCCCTGGTCAAGGTAATGGACACCCTTCTATCTCCTGAGGGCTGTCCCTGGGACCGCCAGCAGACACACCAGACACTGAAAAAATACCTGATCGAAGAAACATATGAGGTGCTAGATGCCATAGATGAAGGGGATATGTATAAACTATGTGAAGAATTGGGAGACTTATTATTACAAATCGTCTTTCATACAGCACTGGCGGAGCGAGCCGGCAAGTTCACTATGACAGAGT
>NZ_CDRZ01000023.1 GCF_000946815.1 Syntrophaceticus schinkii
ATCCTAATGCCTCGTTGAGATTGGCGTTGGCATCTGCATCAACTGCTAGAATTGGATTGTGGCAAAAGAAGGCCCGTGTAAAATGTCTACGTGTCTGTTCTTGGCTATCCCCTCTACCATGGGAACATAGAGGTCTTCATCAACTGTAATACATAGAGAAGCTTCTAGCAATGGTGGATGAGGATCTTCTGGGTTTCGTTTCTTCAAGACAACTTCGTCTTCTCCGGTACCAAGTGTTATTTCGCTGGGAGCATATCTTAAGGAAGCCTCAAGTTCTTCTTCGGAAACTTTAATGATGCGTTCTGTATCCCTGCAGTAAATTCCAAGTTCAAGGGCCAGTTCATAACCTGCCTTAAAAAAGGTATCTGCCAGGTCATCATCGCAGTTGATCGGATTGTCTGTTACACATGTCTTTTCTAATCCGTATTTTTTCAGCTTATCTTTAACTGCTCTCGGCAGTACTTTATTGTCCCAGTCAAATTCTGAACAATACGGACCATGATCTGTCTTTTCTAAAGTGTTGATTAGTGTCATCATTGATTTCATCTTCGGCACCTCCTCTTAATTAGTTTTTAAATCGCCAAGAATTACCGGCTTCTCAAATGGCGGTTTCTTCCCACTGGATAGCAGTTGCTTGCATATTTCACGAGCATCCACAGCACTTCTACCATAAGCATCTGCTCCAATTTCAACTGCAAATTCCGGTGTTACTGGTCCGCCTCCTACAATAACGTAGTACTTGTCCCTGAGATTCTTTTCTTTTAAAATACGTATTAAATCTTCCATGAAGGGTAATGATGTAGACAACAATGAAGACATGGCGATAATTTTGGCATCTACTTCTTCTGCTTTTTGGATAAAGTCTTTTACCTTAACATCAACCCCAATATCGTGTACCTGCATCCCTGCTGTTGCCATCAATACTGATACAAGGTTCTTGCCGATATCATGCATATCACCAAAACAGGTACCTAATACAACATTGGCAACACTATCTTCTCCACCGCCACCTGTTTCTTTTAACTTCTCAATAATTAAGCCTACTGAGCCCTTCATTGCATCTGCTGCAAGTGTTAAATCGGGAAGAAAGATCTCAAAGTCGTTAAACCGCTGACCCACGATATCCATTGCTTTGGAGCCAGCCTCTTGGATCAGAACCTGTGGGTCTATGTTGCTTTCCAGCGCCTTTTTAGTTATCGCTTCAGCTTCTTCTCGGTCACCGTTGATTATTGCTTCTCGCAGTTCTTCAACATAATCTTTCATATTCTCCACCTCCAAATGTTTTTTAGTAATTCAATCTCTTTTCTCCTTAATGCTTATGGCAACTGCGCGCTTTTTGCCGTTCATTAGGAGCAACCTTAGGCCTTACTGGTTCTTGGCTATAGTTTTCTTCATAATAGATACCCCTTCCTTTGGGCTGTAAACCAATCTTAGATACCTATTCTTTAGGCTATAGACTAAACTCCGGCATCCTGGCTTACCTCAATCGAAAAGTTGCCTTACTTATAAAAAAAGGACCTGAACAGGTCCTTTTCATCTCTTGAAGATCAACAACGCATTTTTCTTGCTTATTCTTCTTTCTCCTTAAGCAAAGATAGTATTTTTTCAGGGGATGCCGGCATATCGGTTATTCTTACCCCAACTGCATCATAAATAGCGTTAATTATTGCAGGAGCTGTTGGAATAATTGCCCCTTCACCAATACCTTTGGCACCATATGGCCCGTTCGGATCTTCATCTTCGACTATATAACATGAAATCTCAGGTGCATCCAATGCTGTAGGAATTGAGTAATCTGCCAACCCTTTATTCAGCATGACCCCATCTTTCATAATAATGTTTTCTGTTAAAGCATACCCCATCCCCTGAGCACATGAACCTTCTATTTGACCTTCTACTGTTTGGGGATTGAGCGCTTTTCCAACATCGTGAGCCGCAGCTATACGTAAAACACTCACTACCCCTGTTTCTGTATCAACTTCTACTTCTGCCATTTGGGTTGCATAGATATAGGTCACATAAGCATGTCCTTGGTTTGTTTCCGGGTCAACATCTGGCATAGTAATTTCATACCATCCAAGTCCAATAAAGCGTTTCCCTTTCTGGTGAAGAAGCTTAGCCGCTTCATTTACTTCCATGGCTTTTTCATTATTGGTTATTTTGCCATCTTGTACATATAATTCACCTGCGTCGACCTGCAATTCTGCTGCTGCTGTAGAAATTAATTTGTTTTTTAACCTCTTGAGCTGCCTGTTTTACAGCATTACCAGATACAAATGCCTGCCTGCTGGCAGTTGTAGGCCCCGCATCGGGGGTAACACTGGTATCCGCCGTTATAATCCTGACACTTTCATAATCAATACCTAACTCTTCGGCTGCAATTTGAGCAAGTATAGTACTGGAACCCTGGCCAATTTCCGCACAACCGGTAAGTAAAGTGATTGTCCCGTCTTCACCAATTTCTATGTATGCAGCAGCATGATCCGGGCGATTAAAGCCATATCCAATCCCATAAAGGTTCGAGGCTATTCCAATACCACGTTTTTTCGTCATACTTTCTCACCCCTTTCCTGTAACCAATTTTCGTATACTTCTTCTATCTTGCTTATGGTTGCTCCGATCCCTATGCTATGTTCTAATTTCTGGCTTGTTGCAGTAAGGGAGCCGACCTGAAAACAATTCAATTTTCTTATTTCAAATGGAGAAATACCGATTTTCGTAGCCAATTGATCCATTTGGGATTCATGTATAAAAGCCGCTTCAGGCACACCAAACCCACGAAAACTCCCTGAAAGGCAGTTGTTAGTATATACAGTATAAGTATCAACTTTAATGTTTGGAATTTCATAGGGACCTGCCAGGTGTATACCAGCCTTTTTGACAACAAACATACCCAAAGCTGCATAAGGCCCAGTATCCCCATAGACACTAGCTTCCATGAAGGTCAATTTGCCATTCCTGGTAATTCCAGTTTCGCATTCAACTAAAAACCTGTGTCGTTTATAAGAGGTTTTAAAAGATTCTTCTCTAGTATATACAAATTTAACCGGTCTCTTGGTCGCCAATGCTAATAAACTAGCATGAACTTCGCCGTTCATATCATCTTTTGCCCCGAAGCCGCCACCTGTAACCGCTTGAATTACTCTGACTTTGCTAACATCAATACCCAGGGCGGCAGCGATTTGTCTCCTATCTCGAAAAGCATATTGTGTTGATGTATACACGGTAAGGTTGCCATGGATATCTACCTCTGCCAGTGTTGTTTCCGGTTCCAAATATGCATGCTCAACCCATTGAGTAGTGTATCTATCTTTTACTGTTACATAAGACTCTGCTCTGCCCTTTTCTATATTACCTTTTCTAAGCTTAGTATGCTGAAGAAGATTTCCCTGCTCATGAACATGCGGAGCACCAGGAGCTAATGCCTTTTCTATATTGTCTATTACTGGCAGTACTTCATATTCCACTTCAATTTTATTTAAAGCTTCTTCTGCTATTTCTTCTGTATCTGCAGCAACCGCAGCTACTGGATCACCAATATAACGAACCTTTTTTTCTACCAACACTTCCTGGTCCTGGACTGCAAGACCATAGCGATTAGTACCTTTTTTTAATGTCTGCTGCGGTCAATACTGCCCGCACACCAGGTATAGCTAAGGCTTTGGATTTATCGATACTCTTAATTAGAGCATGAGGATATTTACTCCGAAATATTTTCCCCACCAACATATTCTCTCTATCAATATCTCCGGCATACACCGCTTTTCCCAGCACTTTCTCCAAGGCGTCTACTCTTTTTTTAGGTTTACCCACAACACGCAAGGAGCTCATTCGGTTCCCTCCTCTTGTTGAGTGTCTTGAAGCATACACTTACTGGCTGAATGAACAGCCTTGAATATCTTCTTGTATCCTGTACAGCGGCACAAATTACCTGAAAGCGCAGTCTTAATTTCTTCGTCATTCGGTTGAGGATTAGCATCAAGCAGTGCCTTTGATGCCAAAATCATACCAGGTGTACAATAACCACACTGCACTGCCCCTTCATCAATAAATGCCTGCTGCAGGGGATGCAGTTTTTCGGCAGTTCCAAGCCCTTCAATGGTTAAAACCTCTTTCCCCTCAACCTGTACGGCAAGAACTAAACATGAGTTTACGGGAGCATTATCTACCAGAACGGTACACGCCCCACAATCACCTTCTCCGCATCCTTCCTTTGTGCCTTTGAGTTTTAATACATCACGTATCATTTTTAGCAGTGTCCAATCCTCATTAACAGATACTTCAACCTTTTCTCCGTTTATAGTAAAGCTAATTTTCCTAGTCGCCATCACACTGCCCCCCTACATGATGTATTGCTATTTGGCATTACACTCTTCAGTGCTCGTGCTAACAGCACTTGACTGGCAGAATCACGGTATTCAGAAGAGGCCCGAAGATCGCTAATAGGCTTAATGTCCTTGGTTAACATCTCTCTTGCCATCCTAATTGTTTCATCAGTTAAAGTTTTACCTAATAAATAATCCTCTGTATTACTGGCTCTCACTGCAGTGGGAGCAACAGAACCTAAAGCAATTGCAACTTTAGTTACCTCATTCTGACTGGAGAAGCTTATTTGTAAGGCCAAGGATACTATTGCAATTGCCAAAGCATTTCTCTGTCCCAACTTATAGAAAACACTTCTGTCATCTTCCAAGCAATCAAAACGAATCTCAGTTATTAACTCCTCGGGCTTCCTATCAGTCTTCCCGGGACCTAAATGAAAATCTTTTAGATATATTTCCCTTTTCCCACCTATTGAGGCCAGCACAAGTTTAGCATCAAGCGCTAACAAGGGTACTACCACATCAGCAGCAGGTGATGCGCTTTGTATATTACCGCCGACAGTGCCCCTATTTCTAATAGCAGGAGCACCTACCATTGCTGCTGCCTGAGATAACATTTGTAAAGGAAAAGACTTAAATAAAGGATGGCCGTGTAATTGAGTATGTGTAACTAATGAGCCGATTGTTATTTTAGAACCATTTGATTCGATTTTTTTAAGTTCATCCAGTTTAGTTAGATCAAGAAGCTTGTGTAGGTTTTACTTTTTGTCGTTTTACATCAACTAACATGTTCGTCCCGCCAGCTATCGGGTGAATTAGCTGTTTAAACTTATCTAGATAATACAGCGCTTCATCGATATTAGCAGGAGATATAACATCGAATCCCATCTTCAAACCTCCCTATATTTATTATTATCTATGTTAGGTACAACCAGACACCAAGTGCCTGGTTGTACCCACATAGTCCATCCACCACGTAATAGTAACTAGTTATATGGCATTCTTTTCAGCTAGAGCCTTGTCAAGATATCCAATAAACTCTTCTGCCTTTTCGGTTGGTGGTTGTGTTAACAAGCTAACCACTACAAAAACAACAGTGGATAAAACAAGTGTCCATATGCCAGCCCCGAGTCCCAAAAAGGTTACCCCGGCGTACTGCATGTACAGACTCAAACAAGCCCCCAGTACAATACTGGATATTGCTCCCGCAGCGGTACCGCGTTTCCAGAAGAAAGCACCAAAAATAGTTGGAACCGTTACCAACAGACCCGCTGAACTTGCTACAGAAAGAACCCCGATCAAATCAAGCTTTAAACTTGCGAACAACATAAAAGCAACTGCCAAAATAATAATACATACTTGGCCTAGTATCAATTGACTGCGCTCACTCACATTAGAAACCAGATTGCTATAGATATCTTTTGATACAAGCGATGATAAGCATAGCAAAATAGAATCAATAGTAGATATACAAGCAGCAACAATCCCCACCATCAGCAGCACCGCCACCCATGTTGGCACCATAGGCATTGACAACAGTGTCGGAGTTGCCATGTCGGGGTTCTGTAAAGGTGGAACTAATATTTTTGCAGAGAAGCCCCAAAGTACTGCAGCCATTGTATAGATTGCACCAAAAGCCAGAAAAGCTTTAAGCATAGTCTGCATGCTTTTCATATTCTTGTTTATATACAGTCGTTGGGTAACATGTGGAGTGGCAAGACTGAAAAAGAACCATGGTAGAGACATTGATAAAAAAGTACCAAATGTGAAATAGCCAGGACCAGGAACAGTCATATATGCTGCCAGGTCTTTCTCTAAAGTTGCAAACATGTTAACATATCCACCAAGACCATTATTAACAACAGCAAAAAGACAAAGCAAAGTGGCCACAAGCATAAGAATCGCCATTAAGGTATCCGTCCAAGCAACCGAACGCATTCCTGCAATTAATGCCCAAAAAACAGCTAATACAGTAGCAAATATCACACCGGTCATAAAGGCTATGCTGCCACCAGTAAGCCCTTCCATCAGATAGCCGACACCCATCAACTGAACTGCAGCATATGGAACCAAAAATAATAGGGCTACTATTGCTGAAATTATGGCTATATGCTTGCTCTTAAATCGATCCGCAAGCATTTCATATGGAGTAATGTAACCATACTTTTTACCTGCCAACCAGATGCGAGGGCCAAAGAATACAACCAGCAGCATGCCAGAAAGGTAAAGGAGTTCAAAACCTAATGCACCTACTCCACCTTTGTAAACAAGACCAGCCAACCCAATAGTCATAAATGCGCTGTACGAAGTAGCACTGTATGTACCAGCCGCTATAAGCCCGCTGACACCGCGATTGGCAAGGAAGTACTCAGTTAGTCCTTCTCCCATTCCTCTTCTAGAAATTAAGGCTATAATCGTCCCAATAGCTATGTAAACAACTAGGACTACCCATATAGTGGTTGCATTCATTTTTAATCCCTCCAATCCTTTATAATAGTTAATATACAAACAACAACAGCAGCTATGTAGACCCACCAGAATAGAAAAGCTCCATATACTTTAGGGACATTGGTTAACATAGTATATGGAACTATATAAGCAAGACACACAAGAACAAGAAAAATTAAAGCCCACTTATTCCGTGATTTTTTTAGTTTTTCGATTAAGGCATTATCAATTGGGGTTACCGATTTGTTACTTTCATATTTATATGCCATCTTAACTGGACCTCCCTTTTTTTAGTGAAGCCATTAAAAATGTGCATATTCGGGATTTTCGGAATGCAACCACTGGAATAAAGCTGAATTTAAACAATCAGCCCTGGCAGTAGTAGAGAAGAAGCAACAATTTTATCTATTTCACCTAGCATGATCGGATACTATAATAGTTGCTGCATATCTTTTTATTTTACCCCCTTCCCCCGCTCTATGCTACTAAAAAAAAACTAGCTTTTTACATGCCAGTATAGTTTATTAAAACACTTCTAAAGCACTCTCCAAAGCAACTTGGTTGCTGGTTATAACCGGAACACCAAGTTCCTCCTGTAAATCCTTATATACTTCCATAGCTCTGAAGTTTGTACAGGATAAAAACACACCATCAATTGCAAGTCCTTTAACCTTCTCCATCGTAAACTGGTGTATTTCTTCCGGTTCCACCATCCCAATTGAATGGTTATGATCTATCCCTAGACCGTGAATAGCTACTACCTCGACCCCATCATCCTCCAGGCTAGCCTTGATTCGTTGATTTAATGCTTCAATATACGGTGTAATCACTGCAATTTTTTTCAGTTTTAGTCTTTCTGTCGCTTTCCTTGCGCTGGCAATCACACTAACACTCGGACATTTAGCAACATCTGTTATACGTTTGCATAATTCGGCATCATAAGCATTACCGCGTAGGGCACCTGCAGAAGTACATCCAAAAACTACCGCATCCGGTACCACAGTGGCCAGATCACTTAATGCTTTTGGAAAATGCACATCTAACATCTCTTCTTCTCCAGCTACAGTGGTATCATAAAGATACATCCGGGCGACATGAAGTGTAATATTTTTCGGTAAGTTGCGGTAAAAGTCAACTTCCATCACACTGTTGGAAGAAGGGACAATTAAACCAATCCTTTTACTGCTTGACAAAACATATCACCTCTATTTATTTGTGCTATAATGTTGTTGGTTTGTTTATGTACATGGTGCGCGGTCTCTGGTGCTGTTCTTGCTCACCAGAGACCGGCAACATGTAATTAGTTAATTTACCAGGAGCTAGCAGGATTTAAAGGAATACCTAAATCTATGCACTCCTGCTTGACTTTGTTGTAGATATCCTGATACTCTTTCGTAGGAGTAAATGTTGAAAAGTCAAAGCATTCTCTGTTGGATTTGCCTTTAGGTGGATCGTAAAGCCTGTCTTCATACTTGGGAATTAACACATTGGCAATCTCGTTTGCTTTCTTTCTTGTCATTCCAGCACAGGCTTTGAAGACTTCTCCACACCACCAGCACTCAACTGGGGTAATGTGGTTCGGGTATTTCCCTGCGGCAGATCTCGGCTGAATCGATGATTCTGCACCTGATACGCAGTGGTTCATCAACCCTACTGCAGCCTGGTACAGGAATTCTTCTGTACAGGGACCTGCGTTCTCGTTTACGATCTTGGAGCGCATCAGGTTGGTATTTCTGCTGACAGCCTGGATAGATACACTGTTTGCCCACAGGGCATTCCTACCGATGTTTCCGAAGTACCGTGTATCATAGATGTACGAACCTGTATAGTGAGCTCCAAGTACAGCCGGTATCAGTAAATCGGAGGCGATGTTGGTCAAGACAGCGCCTTCTGTTGGGCCAGCGTAGCCTCCGATAAATGAACTACAGGCAACCCGCAAGTATAAACCGTAGTTTATCCCCTGCACTACTCTGTGAATATTGCCGTATGTGGTCTTTAATTCTGGCGGGTTGAGAGAAATTGCTATGTTATTGCCCTCGCTTAATGCAGGCAA
>NZ_CDRZ01000024.1 GCF_000946815.1 Syntrophaceticus schinkii
CATCTCGCACCATTTCGAAGCTCAATCCCTTCAACCTTGCGGCTTTCGGCCCGCTGTCTCGCCTGCCTACGCTTAAACATAGCTGTTACCAGCTATGCTCCAAGGCTGGCTACGGGTGGTTGGCTAAACCTTGCCCGGTGGGATTCCCACCCACTAAGTGTCACGACCTAGCTTGGTCGCTCCCGTCCCCAGTGCACTACGTCACTAACTCGAAATCGATCTCGCGGTCCTCGATGCTGGCCCGCACCAACTGGACCTTTACCTTGTCCCCTATCCGGTAAACCTTAGCGGTATGCTCACCTGTGAGGGTATAATTCTTTTCATCAAACAGATAGTAGTCATCAGCCATAGAAGAGACATGCACCAAACCCTCGATGCCGTTGGGCAGAGCCGCAAACATGCCGAAGTTGGTAATGCTCACGACAATTGCCGTAAAAACATCCCCCACGAAGCCTCTCATATACTCAACCTGTTTTAAATCCACTGTCTCCCGCTCCGCTTCCTCGGCGATCAACTCTCTCTCTGAGGTCTGCTCAGCATAATGGGGCATTAACCCTTCCAGTTTTTTTTGTTGTTTTGGATGCATATTGCTGTGTGCCAGTACACTCCAGAGCACGCGGTGTGTGATCAGATCCGAATAGCGGCGGATGGGTGCAGTAAAGTGAGTATAATACTGCACAGCCAAACCGAAATGCCCCAGTGGTTTTGGGTCATAGCGGGCGTGTTGGAGAGAGCGCAGCATCACTGTATGTACAACCAACTGCTCCGGGCGCCCCTCTGCTTTGTGCAGGATCTCCTGGAAGAAGCGCGGGTGTACACCCTTCCCTGTCGGAATATGAAAGCCAAAACCATGCAGGAATTCATTAAGTGCTTCCAATTTCTCAGTTTTTGGCTCCTCATGGACTCGATAGAGAAAAGGTACTTCTAGCTGTGAAAGATGACGTGCCACAGTTTCATTGGCGATCAGCATAAACTCCTCGATGATCTGTTCAGCAATGGTTCGCTCCAAAAGCAGAACATCAACCGGATGGCCCTCTTGATCTAATGTTACCTTGCTTTCAGGGAAATCAAAATCCAGAGCACCCCTTATCTTGCGCCTCCTGCGCAGCACCAGGCAGAGCTCTTGCATCTTCTGCAGGGTCAGGGTAAAGTCAGCATAGCGCTGGCAGAGTTCAGCATCATTGTCTTCCAGAATACGACGCACACCTGTATAGGACATCCTTTCATTTACACGGATTACTGAGGGGCCCACATCATAGCGGACCACATTCCCTTCATTATTGATCTCCATAAAAACGGAGATAGCCAGGCGGTCCTCCCCTGCATTTAGACTGCAGATCCCATTAGACAACCTTGGCGGAAGCATGGGAATAACCCGGTCAACCAGGTAAACACTGGTGCCCCTTTCAAAGGCTTCTTTGTCCAATTCGCTGTTTTCTTTTACATAAAAAGAGACATCAGCGATATGAACTCCCAGGCGATAGGTACCATTGGAGAGGGTTTCCAGGGAAACAGCGTCATCCAGATCCCTGGCATCCTCACTGTCGATGGTGATCATCGGTAGATCCCTGAGATCCCAGCGCCCTTCCTGGTCTTCCGGAGGTACTGTTAGAGAGATCCCTGCGGCTTCTTTAAGCACCCGGCGAGGAAACTCCTCTGGAAGGCCGTATTTTTTAACAATGGAAAGGATATCCACTCCGGGGTCCCCTGCCGCTCCGAAGCGCTCAATGATCTTTCCTTCAGGGTTCCTACGCAGCCCAGGATAGGACGTAATCTCCACCACCACTTTATCACCGCTGCGGGCACCCTTGGCACGGGCGCGGGGCACGAAAATATCTGTCCCCAGCCTCTTTTCATCAGGTATGACAAAACCAAACTGCCGGTTTGTTTCATCAAAAACCCCTACCACTGTGCTATTTGCCCTCTTTAAAACCCTTATTACTTCCCCTTCAGCCCGCTTCCCCTGCAGGCTGAAGCCCAGGGGCCTCACCACCACACGGTCATTGTGCATCGCCCCACCCATGTTTTCTCTGCTGATAAAGAAATCATCTCTTTCTACATCAGGGATGAAAAAGGCATAACCCTTAGGATGCCCCTGAATGGTGCCCACAAAGAGGTTCATTTTCTCCGGGATGCCATATCTGTTCTTGCGTGTCCTAATCACCTGTCCCTGCATTTCCATCTCTTGTAATAGGGATTCCAGAATCCCAGGATCACACTTAAACTGAGCAGCTAATTCCGCAAGGTTCAAGGGTTTGCTGGCAGACTGTAAACAGGACAAAACTTGGTTCTCTTGAACGGCGTCCTTGACAACTGCCGCCTTTTTACGCTTTTTCTGTTTCTTATCCATTTTCTTACCTCACTCTTTTATATAATCAATTCTAATATGCCCCGATACCAAAAACAACCACACTTTTTAACGAAAAGATCGCAGTTCTCCATTATAATTGTTTGCCTTGCCATTTTCAGTTGCCACCTACCCGAAAAACAGAAGTCTGAGGCCGGATGTCGGAAGTCGGAAATCCGGTTCTGTAACATGACCTGACTTCAGCCTTTGCTTTTATTATCCGCCTGTGGCTCCAAGGTGGCGCGGGTGTTCACCAGGTATAATAAAACCGGAACTGATGCATCACATTAAGATACTGTGTCTGGCAAAGTTCACACAGGTTGCTAGCCGTGGAGCATGTGGTGCCTAAAATCAAAAGTTAAATAAGTGGATAATCTGGTTGCGAAGCATCGTTACAATTGCAAAAAGAAAAAACCCCTTGTTCATCTAGGAACCGGGGTTTTTGTGTTTGGCATATTTACTCGATTATCGCAATCAGTAGAGTAATTATGAAAAACGCTGCAGCCAGACCCATAGAAATCTTATTGAGAAACTCATCAAGCCCTTTCTTTTTCCCCAAAATTGACTGAGCTCCACCGGCGATAGCCCCGGACAGTCCGGAGGCCCTTCCTGACTGCATCAGGATCGATGTAATAAGTCCAAGGCACACCAGCACCTCAAGAACAATCAAAATCGTCTTAAACAAACCGCAGTCTCCCCTTTTACTGGGTCTTCTTTGACCCCAAAGATACATCTATTGTAGCACTAGCAGGAACAAGTTGTAAAGGGGATGGTAAAGCAACATCACTATACCTGCATTGTCGGACCGCGTCACGGTCAACTGGAGTACTTTCGCCTCTTAAATTTCCAGACAAACAGTAAGCCAAGCAGAATACACATTGTACTGACAGCAACAAAAGCTATCCGCGCAGGCGTTATTCTGTTTATAATACCTTTTCTTTTGTCGGGGGCATCTTTATTCCCTTCAAAACCTTCCCTTCGGGCGCCCTGCATACCTGCGGGCATGTTCTTCATTCTATCGATCATATTCTCGTCCAAGCCCAATTCTTTGAGCTGAGATATCTGTTCATCTGACAATTCGCCGCCTGCGGCATTTTGCATGATCTCTCTGACCTTCGTCATCGTTTCCTGGTCCAGCATATTTCCTTGAGGCATATCATCAGGTCCTTGACCCTTACCAGCAGAATCTTCACCAAAGACTGCACCTCCACCAGGATCAAAATTTTTATCTGGTTTTCTAGCCCCGGGGAAACCTCCGGGTTCACCGCCAGGCAGAGGGGCTCTACTATGATCAGCCGTATCCTCTTGCCCAGGAACATGCACATCAAGCTCAACGGCATCACCTTGATTACGAGGATTCCCTGGCATGCCCCCTCCTTTTCCCCTCAGACCTCCCATTCCACCCAGCGCGCTTAAATCAATACCGCTGGCATCAATGTTGTTGGTCGTATTACTGCTCTGCTCTGCTGAAGTAGCCGGTTGTTCCCTGGATAATTGGGCACTGATACTCTGGGCACGCAGCTCAGCAAATTTCACCAAAACAGGAAGCGACTTTTCATATTCCTCATAGGTGTAGAAAGCTGTGGCATCATTTTGAACTGAGCTGTTAATTAGTCTGTCAAGCTGTTGTACCTTAGCTTCGAAAGTGCCGCTGCTGATATAGCTTTTTACCAGTTCATCTAAATATTTATGATACAACTCCTTGTATTCCGGCACTTCAAGCAGTTTGGCAATCAGAGGCCGGTCGCTCAAGTTCGTGTTGACCGGTGTATCTATGGGGTGGTTCACAGCTTGCTCAGCATCAGTGATCTGATGCCCGGCAAATGCCAGGTTAAAGTCCCAGGGCAAAATGGTGCACACCCCGTTTTCTTCATATAAGTAATAGTTGTGTTTCATGCTTCCGGTGTAGCTGTCGAAATTGACCAGAAATGTATTGACCGCAAAATAGCGCAGTATGGAATCAACATCCAAATGCTTTTCCAGATCAGTTCCATTATTCAGGTGCTCGATCATAGTAATGATCTTGTTAAAATCGCTATCAGTAACATCGTAGACAGCCATCTTTCTTATGCCTGCGTAGCTGCCGGCACTTTCCCCTGCCCATTTAAGATCAGCTCCGGCACCCTCCGGGCGATAAAGGTGTCCATTCAAGCTGCCGTAATTTCGCTGTACAAAGCTCTCCTCCATCGCCTCAACCGCCAGGTATAATCCCCACGGTTTGCCATTCACTTTGATATTGGTAAAAGCATACTCAGGTGTAACAACCCCCATGGACGCAAACATGTCATAGGCCAGGTACTCCTTCATATAAGTTTTGTCCATGATTATGTTATTTAAGGACAACTTATTTAAGCCGAAACAGGTTTGCCCTTCGATATAGGCGTCAAACTTGACCTTGAAGCTGAAGCGATCACTGTTATCATCCTGCGCAACCGTTCTCAAACTGGAATTCCCTTTAGGCCTGATCCCCACATTTTTGAAAATCATACCGTTAATGGTTATATCACAACATCGATACTCTTCCTGTGCGGCATTTTCTATGATCCAATCAAAATCCTCTTGTTTGATGTCAATATTGATCTCTGTTATTTGATCCTTATTGAAAATCTTACTGGTATATTCAGGTTCCGCTGTGACAGTACTGCCTGGTTTCGAACTGTAAAACATCAAAAAAACCCGTCCCCAGAACAGCGGCTATCATCAATAAAACTATAAGGACATTCAGGTATTTATTCTCGATCATCCTTTTCTCCAACATCAAGACATATACTCGCCATTGTAGCTTACCAGCACAGCATGATTTACGCCGACAATACAGCTGATCTCGTTTATAAATTTAGTAGACATATCTTTGAGCCTGATTTCAAGTGTCAATTCCACCCCATCTGCTGCAGAAACCGTCTTTGATTTCACCACATGTTTTTTGACCTTCTTGCTTACATAGTCCATAGCAGCCTTTTCACTGTCATCACCTGTACATTTTAAGACCAGTATATAAGGGTTATCTGAACTCTTTTGGTTAATAAACACAACCAAAATTATGCCAATGAACAAGGAGCCAAATACAGCCAGGGGGATTAGTCCTGCACCCAGTACGATACCGATGCTGATCGCCCAGAATAAGAATGCAATATCGAGCGGCTCTTTGATGGCGGAACGAAATCTTACGATCGATAATGCGCCGACCATACCCAGAGAGAGAATAACATTGGAGCTGATCGCCATAATGATCACAGTTGTGATCAGAGTCATGGACAGCAGGGAAACGCCAAAACTGGCGGAATACATCACACCCTTAAAGGTTTTTTTGTAAACCATAAAGATAAACAACCCTAATACAAAAGCCAGCCCAAGGGCGATAGCCATATCCAACGCCGAAAAGGATGTTACCTGATCCAAAAAATTGGATTTAAAGATGTCGTTAAAATTAAACTGGTTTGCTGGATTCACATTAATTACCTCCGTTTATTAACTTTTTAGCCGTACATCCGGCAGGCGGCATACTTGGAATACGAAGAACTGCGGCGCTGATTGGTTTGAATGATATCTCTGATCAACTCAGGCAAAAACTCATCAAACTTTACCTCTAAAATAACCTGACCCTTTTGGGTAATATCAACAGTAGGCAACTCCGGATCCAGGAAATTATTGGAGAAAAGGCCGCTTCGCACATTGCTGTCTATTGTAATTCTCACATTACCCGGTTGATAGATATAGGCTTCTCGAGAATAATCGACAACTGTTTTGGGGCACAAGAGCTGAGACTTAATCCGCGCATAGAGTTCTTGCAGTAACAGATCACCTGAAAAAAATAGCCAGTCAAAATCATTGTGCAGCAGTCTTACGCATTGTTCTTTGGTAACCTGAGTTTTTACTTTGGAACCCAATCCGTTTATTTTGCTTTTCTTTTCCAGTCTTATCAAGGACAGCTCGTTATTATAAAAACGCAGGCGAAATTTTTTCGCGCTTGCTGATCCCGTTAATTTTTTTCATTAGTTGCTGGTTATCAGGGGTGTCAAAATATAAACTTCGCACCTGATAGGTCCCATCACTTCCGGCATGGCTGTCTATGCGGGCTATCTGTTTCAGTCTGCTGCGCAAGGTTAAATAATCAGCGGTATTGATCAAGTATTTGACCTCGTGCCTTAATTTTGGCTGACCGATAGGGATTACCTCCTAACCTGATGCTATATCTATGATAAAATACATCCCTTAAATGAATCTTAAATTTAAAGATATTATTAAGGTTGGCATGGTAAGATGAGAGATGAGGGTAGCGGTTGCGGCAGTGTGGCAACAAGGATGTCAGTGTAGTTTCAATATAGCAACCGGATTATACTCTATTTACCACGATGGCCAGTGAACACTTCGTTTGCTATGTGTTGGTGTAAAAAGATCAGTGTAGTGAAGAGCAACAAAGGAGAGGGATTAAGATGAGACTGCTGCTCGTCGAAGATGAAAGACAGCTTTCTGAAGCCCTGACTGAGCTTCTTATTAAGAATAAATACTGCATCGATGCTGTTTACGATGGAGAAACCGGTCTCGACTATGCTTTGACGGGAAGGTATGATGTGATCGTGTTAGACATCATGCTGCCCAAGCTGAATGGACTAGACATGCTACAGCAGTTACGTGCCAATGGCATTTCAACACCGACGATCTTGCTAACCGCAAAAGGTGATGTAAAAGACAGGGTAACAGGTCTCGACTGTGGAGCAGATGATTATCTAGCAAAGCCATTTGCCGCGGAAGAATTATTGGCCAGAATCAGAGCTCTCTGCCGGCGTAAAGGGGAAATGATCATCGATGATACCTTGAATTTTGCAGATTTCCACCTTAATCTATCCTCATATGAACTGGAAGGGAAAAACGGCAGTGTGCGGCTTACTTTGAAGGAATTTGAGATATTAAGGCATTTTATGTACAAGCCCAATTGTGTGGTAACCAAAGACGAGCTGATCGAAAAGGTCTGGGGGTTTGGATTCTGAGGCTGATTACAACAACATTGAGGTATATATCTCATTTTTACGCAAAAAGATGATGCACACCGGTTCAAATGCAGCTATAACAACATTGCGGGGTATAGGCTACAAGCTGGAGGAATAAACGGTGTTTGATAAGCTTAAGAAGAAGTTTATAATCATCAATATGTCGCTGCTGACGATCGTTTTTATAGCTATTTTTTCTGTTATCTACATGTTAACAGCGATTACCGGGGAACGCCAAACTGAGCATGCACTCAATACTATCATGTTCGCACCGCCCCGCCCCACTCCTGATAACCCTGCCGCTGCAACCAGCATGATAGCTGAGCTGGACATAAATGACAATACTGTTCGGGCATTTTCATTTATGAATATCAGTCAGACATATATCAACAAGGCTATTGAAAAGGCTGTTCAAACCGAATCCTTATCAGGAAAAATCAGAATTGAAGATAATCATTATGCCTTTCTGAAACAAAAAACCCCCTTCGGAACAAAGATTGTATTTGTTGATCGAACTCCACAACACCGAACGCTGATCAATCTGCTGCTGATCTTTTTCCTGGTGGGCGGAATCAGTCTGGTGCTTCTCTTCTTAATCAGCCTTTATTTTGCCAACAAATCGATCCACCCCATCAAAGAGGTGTTTGAAAAACAAAAGCAGTTTATTGCTGATGCATCACATGAGCTTAGAACCCCGCTGACCGTAATAAAAACGAATTTGGCGTTAATAACTGCAAACAGCCAAGAAACCGTCAAAAGTCAGGCTAAATGGATAGAGTATATCTGCTCTCAAACCGACAGGATGTCCAACCTGGTCGATGAGCTGTTGGTCACAGCCAAATTGGATTATATGGAAACCAGGCCGTGTTTCTCTCGTTTTGATTTGAGTAAAACATTAACAGGCACACTTTTATCCTTTGATGCAGTGTTTTTCGAAAACAACATCAACCTGAACACCCAAATCCAAGCGGATCTTTTCCTGATAGGGGAGCAGATGAGCATTAAAAAAAGTGATCACCATCTTAATAGATAACGCCATCAAAAACACACCGCAAGATGGAAGTATTTCAGTGCAGCTACAAGGTGATAAAAACAAAATTGAATTGCGGGTTACCAATACAGGCCGGGGAATACCTGCCGAACATCTAGAAAAAGTATTTGAGCGGTTTTATCGTGTGGAGACATCCCGAGCCAGAGAAAACGGCGGGTATGGTTTAGGATTGGCTATCGCTAAATCGATCGTGGAACAACACAAGGGAAAAATATATGCCAGAAGCAATCCCGGGGTGGATACAACTTTTATTGTGGAATTACTGGTCCAGCCAAAAGCAGTGCTGGCATTAAAGCAAGCCTGGCAGAAGTAGAGGTCGGATGTCGGAGAAAAGATAACCTTGAATCAAGGGGGGGGGATCAAGGGGACGCAGTCTGGTGTGAAAAGTGCCAAACTGGGTTTAGACACCGTAATATGTGGGTTTATCTGTTGCGATACATACGATATATTGTTGTGTTCAGCTGAAATAAATAATTATTCACACAGTCTGCCGGTTCTTCTGATCCAAAAGTTGATCAAGGATAGGCAAAGCGTGACAAAAGGACCGTCCCCGCGTCACGCTTTTTTCACGACCAACCACTAACGACCATATACCGCTGCTTCAGCCAGGTCCTCTTCGATGCGCATCAGCTGGTTGTATTTAGCCACACGGTCGGTTCTGGAGGGTGCTCCGGTTTTGATCTGCCCTGCATTAATGGCCACAGCCAGGTCGGCGATGGTGGTATCCTCTGTTTCACCGGACCTGTGGGAGATAACCGCTGTGTAGCCGGCCTTCATAGCCATTTCCACTGTCTCCAGTGTTTCGGTCAGTGTCCCGATCTGGTTGACCTTGACGAGAATGGAGTTAGCCACACCCTCGCGGATCCCCCGCTCTAAGCGCTCCTTATTGGTGACAAAGATGTCATCCCCCACCAGCTGAATCTTTTTACCCAGGCGCTCAGTCAGCATGGCCCAGCCATCCCAGTCATCCTCAGCCAGGCCGTCCTCAATGGAAATCACCGGGTAGTCGGCGGTCAGCTTCTCGTAAAAAGCGATGGTTTCCTCTGTGGTCAAGGATTGTCCGGTGCTGCTGAAAAAGTACTTGCCGTCTTTATACAGCTCTGTAGCAGCAACATCCAAAGCCATAAAAACATCCTCTCCAGGCTCATATCCGGCTTTTCTGATGGCTTCCACAATTACATCCAGGGCCTCTTCATTTGATTTCAGGTCCGGGGCAAATCCGCCCTCATCACCCACAGCTGTGTTATAGCCCCTGCCTTTGAGGACGATGCGCAGGTTATGGAAAATTTCCGCTCCCATCCTGACCGCAGCCCGCATGCTTTCCGCTTTCCTGGGGATGACCATGAACTCCTGGATATCCACATTGTTGTCGGCATGCGCTCCCCCATTCAAGATGTTCATCATCGGTGTAGGCAAAAGGCGCGCCCCTACACCTCCTAAATAGCGGTAGAGGGGAAGCCCCACACTGTCAGCTGCGGCTTTGGCCACCGCCAGGGAAACGCCCAGAATGGCATTAGCTCCCAGTTTCTCTTTATGGGAGGTTCCATCAAGATTGATCATCACCTGATCCACCAGAATCTGATCCAGGGCATCCAACCCCAGCACCTGGGGTGCAATCAGATTTTCAACATTGTCAACAGCATTCAATACACCTTTACCCAGATAGCGACCCTGATCACCATCGCGCAGTTCAAGTACCTCATGCGCACCCGGTTGATGCCCCGGAGGGCACCGCGGCACTGCCGAAGCTTCCATCCTCCAGGTAAACATCGACTTCCACAGTTGGGTTTCCACGGGAATCCAGTATCTCCCGAGCAACAACATCAATAATCTCTGGCATCTTCAGCACCTGGTTTCCCCAAACCGAGAAATACAGCAGGGGAAAATCACAGGCTTACCTCCTTTGCAAAATAGTTGTTCTTGCTTCCTAATCTAATCGAGAATCAATGAGGCCCCGGTCATCTCAGAGGGCTTTGAAACTCCTAAAATGTCTAAGATAGTCGGGGCGATATCCTCCAGTGCACCACCCTCTTTAAGGTTTGCCCCCCGATAACTTTCCCCAACTAAAATAAAGGGCACAGGGTTAGTTGTATGAGCTGTATGAGGATCTTCACTGTCCTCCTCCAGCATCATCTCAGCATTCCCGTGGTCACCTGTGACAACAGCAGCTCCTTTCCGCTCCAGAACCGCATCCACCACCTGTTTCAGGCAGCGGTCCACAACTGTGACCGCTTTTATAGCAGCATCCAGCACACCTGTATGGCCAACCATATCCGGGTTGGCATAATTTAAAATGATGACATCATAATAATCTCTGCAGATCTCAGAGATCACCCGGTTCGTGGTTTCCGGGGCGCTCATCTCTGGCTGCAGATCATAGGTGGCCACCTTGGGTGAGGGGATCAAAACCCTGTCTTCCCCTGAATTTGGCTCTTCTATCCCCCCATTAAAAAAGAAGGTTACATGGGCATACTTTTCTGTCTCAGCTATCCGCAGCTGCTTCAAGCCACTGCCTGCCAAAACATCACCCAGTGTGTTTTGGTGAACTTGAGGAGGAAAGGCAACAGGAGCCGGAATTGTAGCATCGTACTGCGTCATACAGACAAAGTGAGCACCGGGATAGCCTCCCCTTCTGGAGAAACCCTCAAACTCCTGATCAACAAAGGCACGCGTGATCTCCCGGGCACGGTCTGCCCTGAAGTTGTAGAAAATAACCCCATCATCAGGCTGAACTCGGCCTATAGGATTTCCTCCTTGATCAATAACAACTTTGGGTACAACAAATTCATCTGTAACACCATCAGCATAGGATCTCTCCACAGCCTCTGATGGCTTTTGCACCCTTTCCCCTTCACCATAACAGATAGCATTAAACGCCTTCTCCAGCCGCTCCCATCTCTTGTCCCGGTCCATGGCATAGTATCTGCCGCTTACAGTAGCGATCTCACCGACACCCATCTCCCGGCACTTCTGCTCTACCTCTTTGATATAACCCAAACCACTGGTAGGAGGCACATCTCGGCCGTCCAGGAAGGCATGGATGTAAACCTTACCCAGTTTAAACCGGCGCGCCATCTCCAGGAGGGCATAAAGATGTGTCAGATGGCTGTGTACCCCGCCATCAGAGAGCAGTCCAAAAAGGTGCAGTGAGGTTCCCTTTTCTTTTACCTCCTGCACCATATCAATCAGAACCGGATTTTTGCAGAATTCTCCGGTTTTGATGGCCATGCTGATCCTGGTGATATCCTGGTAGACAACCCTGCCGGCTCCCATGTTCAGGTGGCCGACTTCTGAATTGCCCATCTGCCCCTCTGGAAGCCCCACCCTTTTCCCTGATGCCTGGAGAACTGTGTAAGGATAGCTTTGCTGCAGTTTTGTGAAATTCGGTGTTCTGGCCAGACGGATGGCATTTCCCCGCTGGTCAGGGGAAAGACCCCATCCGTCAAGAATAACCAGCAGAAGCGGGCTTTTCAAGCAGTTTTCCCCCTTAACTTCGCTGTAGTCTGAATGATTGCTGTAAATTTATCGATATCCAAACTTGCGCCGCCAACCAGTACCCCATCTATCATTTCTTCCTTCATAAAAGAGGATATAGATTCCGGTGATACACTGCCACCATAAAGAATGCGCATTATGGATGCGAACTCCTCTCCGTACATATCAGCAATTTCTTGGCGCAGAGCACTGATCACCTCCACCGCATCCTCCGCAGTTGCGGTTTTTCCGGTGCCGATGGCCCAGATCGGTTCATAGGCCACAACCAGGGCAAGAGGCTGGTTGAGCTCTAAACCCTCCAGACCTGCCCTCAGCTGCTTCCGGCAGTGTTCCACAGCCTGCCCTGCCTCCCGGGTAGCCAGGTCCTCTCCCAGACAGAAAATTGGACGCAGCCCACAGGTGATGGCAGCAGTCAGTTTCTTTCTGATGACCTCATCGTTTTCACCGAAGTGGCCGCGTCGCTCTGAATGGCCCAGGATCACATAGTGACAGCCCATCGCCTGGAGCATGGGCGCGGATACCTCCCCGGTAAAAGCACCTTTGGCTTCCCAGTGCATGTTCTGGGCACCCCAGCCGATCTCACTTCCCGCTAGCTTGCTGGCTACCGCAGCCAGAGCTGGGAAAGGAGGGCACACAATCACTTCCACACTGCCCCCCTGCTGATCAACACTTTCCCGCAGCAGTTTCACAAAATTACCGGCCTCAGCAGGTGTTTTATGCATCTTCCAGTTGCCTGCCACTAAAGGAGTTCTTTTATTTCCCACTGTTTCAAGTTCTCCTCTCTGAAAATTTTATTTCATCAGTACAGCCACTCCGGGCAGTTCCCGTCCCTCTAAAAACTCCAGGGAGGCGCCACCCCCGGTGGAAGCATGGGTAACCTGTCCACCCAGCCCATACTTCTCTAATACTGCCAAGGAATCCCCGCCCCCGACAACTGATATCAACCCCTCTTCACTCAAGGCCCGGGCTACCATCTCACTTCCATGGGCAAACTGATCCTCTTCAAAAACACCCATGGGGCCATTCCAGAAGGCGGTTTTTGCCTCTTTGATCAATTGAGCATAAAGATCAGCAGTGCGCGGTCCAATGTCCAGGGCACGCCAGCCCGAGGGGACACTTCCGGAGTCCACAACCTGTACTGGATCCTGATCTCCTGAGGCAATCACCAGGTCTACAGGCAGTTCCACCCGCACACCCCGTTCTGCAGCCATATCTAAGAACTTCCTGGCAAATTCCAGGTTTTGATCATCAACAAGGGAATCCCCCAGCTCAGAGCCTTTGGCTTTAAGAAAGGTGTTGGCCATACCCCCACCCAGGAGAATGGCATCAACCTTACCCACCAGGCTCTTCAAAACCCCAATTTTATCCGCAACCTTGGCACCTCCCAGCACCGCCAAAAAGGGACGATCCGGATCAGACAGAATACTCCCCAATGCCTTGATCTCTTTCTCCATCAAAAAACCCGCGGCTGCCGGAAGATAATCTGCCACCCCGGCAGTAGAGGCATGGGCACGGTGTGCGGTGCCGAAGGCATCATTGATATAAACTTCAGCAAAAGAGGCCAGCTCTTTGGCAAAGCCGGGGTCGTTTTTTTCCTCCTCCGGATGAAAGCGCAGGTTTTCCAGAAGCAGAACCTCACCCTCTTTTAATTCCTCAGCTGCTTTGGCTGCTTCAGGACCAATGCAGTCATTCACCTTTTTGATTTCTCTTCCCAGGAGTTCTCCTAACCGCCTGGCCACATCATCAAGGCGCAGTTTCTCCACAACCTTGCCCTTGGGCCGTCCCAGGTGGCTGATCAGGATCACCCTGGCTCCTTGCTCCAAAAGATATCTAATTGTGGTCAGTGTGGCTTTGATCCTGGTGTCATCCGCCACCTTCCCCTGGTCGTCTAAAGGGACATTAAAATCAACACGCACCAGCACCTTTTTCCCCTTGATTCATCGAGACCCCTCATGGTCTTCAGATCCAATTGACTACCCCACCTTTCCTCTTGGGTTTCAGGAGATCACCGGGACGGTTCTCCTGATCTCTTTTTTGCCAGATTCTACCTCCGCAATGAAAAGAATCGGAGCTATCTGTTTAAAATCCCTTGCCGGCAATGAAAAGCATAATTTCAGAATGTTGGTGAACCCGGTTTTTAAAACCCCTTTTCCGCAACGAAAAGGGCACAGTCAATAACCCGTACAGAGTAAGCCCATTCATTGTCATACCAGGCAAAGACCTTGGCCAGATTCCCACCCATGACCAGTGTGCAAGGGCCATCCACGATTGCTGAATGGGGGTCACCATTATAATCCCTGGAGACAAGGGGTATATCGGAATAGGCAAGGATCCCTTTGAGGTTACCCGCTGCTGCATCCTTAAAGGCCTGATTGATCTCCTCCGCTTCTGCTGACTTCTCCAGTTCTGTCACCAGATCCACCAGTGAAACATTGGGGGTTGGCACACGAACAGCGATCCCTGTCAGTTTACCTTTCAGTTCAGGCAGAACAAGAGCAACCGCTTTGGCAGCCCCGGTTGTTGTTGGGATCATCGACTGGGCAGCCGCCCTGGCGCGACGCAGGTCTTTGTGAGCGAGGTCCAAAACCCGCTGGTCATTTGTATAGGCATGTGTTGTTGTCATCACCCCGCGCTTGATGCCGAAATTATCATTCAACACCTTGGCTACAGGAGCCAGGCAGTTGGTGGTGCAGGAAGCATTGGAAATGATGTGGTGATTGGCAGGGTCATAATTATTTTCATTGACCCCCATCACTATTGTCAGATCCTCATTCTTGGCAGGGGCTGTAATAATCACTTTTTTTGCCCCGGCCTTGAGGTGAGCTGAGGCCTTTTCCTTATCCCTGAAGGCACCCGTCCCTTCGATAACAATGCTGACACCTAAATCACCCCAGGGTAATTGATGAGGGTCTTTTTCGGAAAAAACCTTGATCGGGTGGTCATCGACCACGATCTCGTTCTCTCTGGCTTCTACTGTGCCCTGAAATGTTCCGTGAACCGAATCATATTTAAAGAGATGAGCGTTTGTTTCTGCATCTGTCAGATCATTGACCGCCACAACATCGATCCCCTGATTTTTGAGGGCTGCACGTAAAACCAGCCTGCCGATCCTCCCGAAACCGTTAATTCCCACCTTTACTGCCATGAATAAACTCCTCCCTTCAAAATTAACAATCGATTTAATGTAGTTAGGCCCAATACTTATAGTATGTAAGGTATCCCTGTATTATATAGGCCCCTGCTATAAAGATCCCTTCCCAGCTAGATCCTGCTACAGAAATTGATTAAAATAGGCCTATATAATACGTTACATTTCAATTAAAATTATATACTATTTAATTGGCAATGCAACCCAGACCAACAAAAAAAAGGCGCAGAAGTGCGCCTGAAAGATCTATAGGAATTATAACAGCTGTGTTAATCAGCGATAGCGCTTCCGCTGCCGCATAGGAGGAATGCTAATCTCCTTTCTGTATTTTGCAATTGTCCTCCTGGCAATGTTGATCCCCTTGGCCTGAAGTAGTTCACAGAGCTGTTGATCACTATAGGGATCATATGGATCCTCATCGGTGATCATCTCCTTCAAGACCTGTTTGATGCTTTCCGCAGCCACCATCTTGCCCGCAGCGACATTCTCCACACCGCTGCTAAAAAAGAACTTGATCTCAAAAAGACCCTGTGGAGTCTGGATGTATTTATTGGCAGTGGCTCGACTCACTGTGGACTCATGCAGCTCTGCCATGTCAGCAATCTGCTTGAGGTTAAGCGGTTTCAAGTGCTTGATGCCCTTCTCCAAGAAATCCCACTGGTAATCTATGATACATTGGACAACCCTGTACAGGGTAAGCCTTCTCTGCTCGATGCTGCGGATCAGCCAGAGGGCTGATTTCATCTTGTTTTCAATAAATTCAACAGTTCCCTGGTCACAGGAAGTCTTCTTTTTGATCATCAGCTGATAATTATGGTTGATCATCAAGCGCGGTACAGCGATATCGTTGACGAGAATTACATACTCATCATTGATCTTCTCAACCACCACATCAGGTATGATATAGCGGTTTTCGCCAGGGCGGAAAAAGTTTCGAGCAGGTATGGGATCCAGTGATTTAATGATATCTGCCTGGTGCTGCACCTCTTGTACGGTTATATCCATAGATGTGGCGATTTTGAGCAGGTTGCCGTTGGCGAGATCAGCCAGGAAACAATGTATGATCTTCTCTAATACAGGGGTGCGCTGACCTTCCTGGTCCAGCTGAATCAAAAGGCATTCCTGTAGATCGCGCGCACCGACCCCTGAAGGATCAAAGGATTGAATTACATGTAAAATTCGTTCGATCTCCTGCATCTCGTACCCTGATACTTTCTGCACCTCTTCCAGGCTGATGTTCAAATAACCGCGGTCATTAATGTTTCCGATGAGAAATTCTCCTATCTCCACGTCTTCAGGGTCAGAGAGGGCAAGCCGTAGTTGGAAGGATAAGTGATCCTGCAGGCTGGTCGCCTGGGCAACAAAATGCTCCAAGCTGTAGTGTTCTCTTTCTTCATACCCTGCAGCCTGCTCAAAAGAGCGTTCAATTTGGCCGCATTCAGCAAGGTAATCACACCACTCCTCTGCAAAATCATCTTTTTCTTCTTTTGAAGATGGTGTTTCTTCATGTTCTTCTTCTGTCACCTCAAGAAGAGGGTTTTCTAGCATGGCATGTTCTACATACTGCGCCAGGTCCATCGCTGACAACTGTAGTACCATAATCGCCTGGCGCAATTCTGGAGTCATAATCAACTTTTGCGTCTGTTCCAGTTTCATTCCATAGCTCAAGCGCATCTGAAGCTACCCCCCTTTACACAGAAAAGTATTCTCTATTTCCAGGCGAGATTCCTGCTTCCTATACGAATAAGATATGCTGTAACCACCTTCCCGGTGTCGTCGATCAACCTGGAGAGTTCCGTCCTTTTCTGGCTGACAGACGCATTTATGATGGTGTACATCATCCCTGGGCACCATTAAGAAGTATCCCTTGACACTCTACTGCAGCTACTGTTCCTTTCGCAGTTGATCGGCGATCCTGTAGATTTCCCGGAAACGGTGATTGACACCGGATTTGCTGAGTGGAGGTGAAAGGAGTTTGCCAAGTTCTGCAAGGCTCGCCCCAGGGTATTGCAGGCGAAGTTCGGCCACTTCTCTCAGCGGAGGGCGCAAGATGCCCAGGCCTGCCAAAGAGTCGATCTCCTTGATCACTGCAACCTGCTTCAGGCCGGCTTCCACAGCTTTTTCCAGGTTGGCGGTCTCACAGTTCACCAATCTGTTGACCTGGTTGCGCATATCTTTAAGCACACGACAGTTTTCGAACTGAAGAACCCCCTGGTTGGCCTCTATGATGCGCAGAAACTCTGATACCTGATCCGCTTCCTTGAGGTAAACCTCATGTCCACCACGGCGCTCCCTGCAGATGGGCAGCAAACCGAAGCAGGCCAGTGTTTCCGTTACTTCTATAGCAGCTTCGTGTGTTTTGAGGAACAGTTCCAGGTGGTAAGCCCGTGAAGGCTTCCCCAAAAACCCGCATCCCAGAAAACACCCTCTCAAGAAAGCCTTCTTACAGCAGTCCTTCTTCAGAATACGTGAATCAAGTGAATCCCGAAGCATCAGATCGCTGTCCACAAACCCCAATTCCTGAAGCAAAAAATGCTTCTGCTGTTCTAAAGGAACCTGAACGGTAAACAAGCGCCGGTGGCGCGGTCTGGAATAGCGGCGGACAACGATTACTCCATTCCACCCCAGGTTTTTGGACAGCAAAAAGATGCGGCGTGCCACCGCCGGAAGCTCTGTTGTCATCACCAGTACTCTCTGCTTTCCCAAACGGACAATCCCCACTACCTGTGCGAAAGCAGCCAGTTCTGCCCGCTGACAGCAGTCGAGTCGAAGAGGCAGTCGCGCCACTTCATCTTTGACCTGCATCGAAAAGGACATCTTTCTATCACCCTTGTATCAAGCCAATGAAAGAACCGCGCCGGCTAGTTTCTGTGAGTCATGACGCACCAATTCCTGCTCATCTAAGAAATCCCCTCTTAGAACGCGCACCCCCATTTCCTGCAGGGCATGCTGATCCACAACAACCGGCCTGGCCCCTTCTCTGGCGTACTTTTCCAGGTTAGACTGGGCGATCCTTTTGTTATTAACGATAATATAATCGATCCTGTCCACATCTGCGTGATCATAGATAGCGGACAGGTGGTCTGAAGCCTTAAAATCAGTGGTCTCCCCGGGCTGTGTCATGATATTACAGATGTAGCATTTTACAACCCGAGACTGTTTGATGGCTGCGGCAATTCCTGGAACCAGCAAATTGGGCAGCACACTTGTAAAAAGACTGCCTGGCCCCAATAAAATCAGGTCCGCCTGCTGAATTGCATCAACCGCTTCCGGTACTGCTTTGCAGGAGCCCGGTGTCAAGAAGAGGCGCCTCAAGGGAGTGTCTACCCGGGAAATCCTGCTCTCTCCGAAGACATGTGTGCCATCAGCAAGTTCTGCATTCAGTGTCACCTGATCCAGTGTCGAAGGCAGTACTTGCCCGCGAACTTTCAGAACATGGCTGGCCTCCTTGATAGCGGTTTGGAAATCTCCGGTGATATCCGCAAGAGCGGTGATCAACAGGTTGCCCAAACTGTGTCCGGCCAATCCTTCTCCCTGCCCAAAGCGGTAGTGAAACAACTTTTCCATAAGGGTTTCAGTTTCCGCCAGGGCCACCAGGCAGTTGCGGATATCTCCAGGCGGCAGAATCCCGAATTCCCCGCGCAGTCTTCCCGAACTCCCTCCATCATCAGCAACTGTTACTATAGCTGTTATATTCGCCGTATATTTTTTCAGTCCCCTCAGGAGAATAGGAAGGCCTGTGCCACCCCCGACAGCGGTGATACGCGGCCCGCGCTTTAAGGACTGGCGGCGGTAAAATCTACTGAAAGAGCCTGCTAAACCTCTCAGATTCATAATATCTCCTCTACCCTCGCCCGCGGAAGATCGCGGTGGTGCACCTGTACCTGGTAGTTGGAACGCAGCCCGGCCGCCAGACACTCAGCCAAAGCCACTGATCTGTGCTGCCCGCCTGTACAGCCGATAGCTACTACCAGATGTGTTTTCCCTTCCCTGATATAGAAAGGCATCAGGAACCCCAGGAGGTCGCTGTACAGATTCAAGAAATCCTTCGTCTCCTTACAGGAAAAAAGGTATTCAACAACACCGTCATCGAGTCCTGTATAGTTTTTTAATTCTTCAACATAATGCGGATTGGGAAGAAAGCGGACATCCATCACCAGGTCCGCGTCAAGGGGTATCCCATACTTGTAGCCGAAGGAAATCATAGTGATGGAGAAGCGTGTTCCATTATCCAGGTCCTCAAAGATTTCGTTGATGCTCTTTTTGAGGTCATGCACAGTCATCTCAGTGGTATCCAGGATAATGTTAGCAGCCCCCCGCAGTCCCTGGAGACGCTCACGTTCGGCCTTGATGGCCTCCAGAACGGAACGGTCCTCCTCCAGGGGGTGCTGGCGTCGGGATTCCTTGTAACGCCTGACCAGGACAGCATCAGAAGCCTCCAGGAACAGTATCTCATACTTGATCCCCAGATGAGATAATTTGCGCAGTTCCTCATCTAAAGAACCAAAAAAGCGGGTGCCCCGCACATCCATCACCAGGGCTACCCGTTTCACCTTGCCGCCTGACTGCTGGCAGAGCTCGGTTATCTTGGGAATCAGCAGTGGCGGAAGATTATCCACACAAAAAAAGCCCAGGTCCTCCAGGCACCTGATTGCCTGGGTTTTACCCGCCCCAGAAAGCCCTGTTACAATTACCAGGCGAATCGGTTTGTTCTCCTCCATCTTCCTTCCCCCTTTCCGAACTATTACTCTTTTGCATCATTGCTTCCGCATGGGTTCTGCTTTTTCCTGATGGCGCAGAGGCAGTTTGCATAAAAATTCATTGACGGTATCCATACCATCGATCACAAATAAAATTATATTGTTAAACGCCAAACAAGTTCCTCCCTAAATACCTGATGCTCCTTTTTTTTGGTACTGGTTCCCCCAATTGCTAACCGGTATCAGATCAGTCCCGGGTCATAGATGCTTCTCAGTTCCTAATTCTAATCTGTCCCCAGTTTATCGTTCTCCGATTCTAATTGATCCATGGCAAACGCTGCCGCTCCCAGAATTCCGGACTGCGACCTCAGCGCTGCCGGGATGATCTTCAGAAAAGCACGATAGGGTGGGTATGTACGCTGATAGGCCTCATGGCGAGCGGGATCCAAGATTAAATCCCCCACACCACAGGCAACCCCACCACCGATAATAAATGCTCCCGGGTTAAGCAGATTGGCGACATTGGCGATAGCAATCCCTAAATAGCGGCCGGCATTGGCCAACACTGCCTGAGCCTCTTTGTCTCCGTCAATAGCCGCCTTCCCCACTACCCGTGCATCTATCTTTTCTACACTGCCAGCGATGAAAAGCATATGGCGCCCTTTCCCGGACTTAACCAACTGCTGGGCATCCCTCTTGATAGCACAACCTGAAGCCAACCCCTCCAGACAACCCCTGTTCTTACAGGAGCACTCCGGTCCATGTGCATCAACGATCATATGGCCAAACTCCCCGGCTCCTCCATGAGCCCCCCCCATAAATCCTTCCTCCCAGAATCAGGCCGCCTCCTACTCCGGTACTGACAGTGATATAAACCATGTCTTGATAGCTCTTCCCGGATCCATAGCGGTGCTCCCCAAGAGCTGCCAGGTTGGCATCATTCTCCAACCAGACTGGCATTCCCAGGGCATCTTCTATTTTCTTCTTTAAATCAACATTATGCCATTTTAAATTTGGAGAGAAGATAATTGTATCAGTATGGGGGTCAATGTAAGCAGGTACCGCCACCCCGACCCCCGCCGGATGTTCACCCTCCGGCATCACACTGTACAGGCTGTCCAGGATCCTGTCTGCAACAAGCGAAAATCCACCGTCAGACATAGTAGGGCGTATATCTTCACTAATGATCTTTCCCTCGTGATCCACCAATGCTGAATAGATTTTAGTGCCACCGAGATCTAAAGCCAGGATCTTTCCCATGGAACCCCTCTCCTTTTAGTGGTTAGTCATTGATTACATGCTTCGGCCTCTGTTTTCTTTATCTGATGGTACCGCCTGGGCGGCATGGGCATCTACCAAGATATCAACAACCCTGTCTCACCTCAACCGCATCATGGAAAGCAGTGGTTGATGTTGTTTGTCGCCAGTTATCTTATTGTAAAAACACGGCTCTGCTCATGGTACTTTTCCAGCTTCTTTTGGAACTCTTCCTTCCTGGGAAGGAAGTCTTCCCGACCTAATAAAGCGTACGCCTGATGTTTTCCTTCCTCCACACCCGGCTGGTCGTAGGGGTTGACCCCGTACAGGTTAGCCATAAAGATGGTCAATGCTTCATAAAAATAGAACAATGCACCCAAAGCATGAGCACAGGGTTCCCGCAGGGTAATCCGATAGCAGGGATGGCCGGCATTGACCAGGCTCACCTCTGTAGCCAGCTGCTCAATGTGGAGCTGCTCCTGCATTGTATGCCCATCAAAATAAGCATACTCCACCTCATCCGGAAAAGCACCTGTTATTTTTAGGTCATCTGGTGCCTGATCTATTTTCACAAAACCATACACTTTGTCAGCGGGGCCCTCCTTAAATAACTGGAGCAAGGAATGCTGGTCCGTTGCTCCCAGGCAGGACAGGGGTGTCGCCCCCACCCGGACCTCCTCCCCTGCAAGTGTCTCCTTTTTCCCCAGGCTCTCCGCCCACAGCTGCATAAACCACAATCCGAACTCCACCAGGAGATTACTGTAGTTGAACAGCACATGGGTGGATCTCCCCTCTCGCGAGTATCTGTAAAGGTATCCACCTAAAACCATGAGGGGATTTTCCTCAGGAGGAGCAGTGGTTAGTGCTCTCTGCACAGCCGCGGCACCTTCTAAAAGTTCCTGGCAGTCGATGCCTGCCAGTTCTGCCGGGAAAAAACCCACAGGTGATAAAACAGAATACCTCCCCTGCAGATCCGGCGGAAAATGGAACATAGAGCAGCCGAGCTTGCGGGCGATGCGGTTGATCCCGTTATCTTTAGCATCACAGATAATCACAATATCGCGGTCATCCCCACCTGCTTCCTTGTACTTCTTGTAATAATAGATGAAATTGGCCGCAGTCTCCGGAGTTGACCCGGATTTGCTGGTATAGATTAAAGCTGTCTTCCGAAAGTCCAGGAGCCGTTCCAGCTGAGCCGCGGGAGCAGGATCAATATTGTCGAGAACAAAAATACGTGGGCTGTGCCCTTCCAGTTGATGATAGGGACCCTTGATAAACTCCAAGATGGCCTTGGTACCCAAGGCCGAACCACCAATCCCCAGAACCAGGACATTCTCGTATTTTTCCCGCAGCCTGATGGCAGTTGATTTAATTTCATTAATGGTTCCATTATCCAAAAAGGAAAGAGTGATCGGTGTTCGCTGCCGGCGAAGGTCCTCCTGGAATTTTTGAAAGGTTGAAACAGTTGTGGAACTTAACTCCAGTTTACCTTTCCCTCCCGGGTTCACCAGATGACCGGTATCGATCCTCATCAACTCATCCATACCCCCACATCCTTTCCGGTGCCAGGCACCTGACTTGTTAACTTATTCTACCATTAATCATCCTCTTATATTAGTGATCTGATTATCTTCACATTTTCGCCTGTCGAGTACCAGCTCCTGGAGTGCCAGGATCGCAGGGTTCCCGCAGGAAGCTACCTGGGCAGTCCATCGAGTACCAGCTCCCGGAGCGCCAGGGCAACTCCATCTTCATTATTGGATGCAGTAATGTAGCGCGCCCGGGCACGCACCTCCGGATAAGCATTGGCAACAGCAAAACCATAACCCGCATACTCCAGCATCCTCAGATCATTGTAGCTGTCCCCAAAGGCCGCAACCTGTTCGCGTCTTATCCCCAGCCATTCCGCCAGTTTTCTCAGGGCTGCTCCCTTTGTCGCTTGTGGATGATTGACCTCCAGATAAGTAGGCTTCGATTTCGTCAGATAGGCTTCCAGTCCGGCCTCATTGAGGATATCCCGCAGCTCTTCCAACTCCTGATCAACCACCTGTTGTTCATCGATCAACAGCATTTTATAGGGAAGGTCATTCTCCAAAAGTTCCTCCAGGTCATCCACCCTTGTAAAAGGAACCCCCGCCAACCGCGCGTAGTGCTCACCGGCCTTTGTGACACGCTCAACAAAGAGTTTATCTTCCACATATAAGTTGACGTGAATTTTCCTCTTGCGCCCATACCGGATCACCACACCGGCCACATCCTTAGAGAGGGGACAGTTGTAAAGCACCTCCCCGGAGAATGCGTTCTTCACCAGGGCACCCTGGTAAGTGATCAGCGGAACGTCAAAACCAAGCTGCTCAGCATAAGGGAGTGCCGAAGGCAGCATCCGCCCTGTGGCCAGAGTAACAGTAACCCCCGCCTCCTGTACCTGCTGCAAAACATCCCGGGAAAACTGTGAAATGGTCAGGTCATCCCGCAGCAAGGTATCATCTAAATCAACGGCTACCAATTTGATGTTGTGCATCCTCAGGTCCTCCAGTTTATTATCTGCTAAACCTCAAACTCCGGATGAGGGTTGAATCCTATACCGACATGACTAATATAAATAATCCCCGCTAAAAACTAACGCAGAAATTAAGCATCCTAAACATATAGGTAGATGGGCAAGAATCGAGCTAACCGGGAGACGGGGTAGATGTCACCTTTGAATAAAGCAATAAAGCCAGCCTGCCCCCGTTTAACAGGAGATGTTAGTCATTGTGCAGGAATTGGTACAGTGCCTCAGCGGCCTTCCTGTTCATCCCTGGCACAGCGGCCAGTTCATCCACAGAGGCCTTGCGCACGCGGGAAAGGGAGCCGAAGTGCCTGAGCAAGGCTGTCTGCCTCTTCTTGCCAATTCCCGGCACCTGCCTCAGGATAGATGCCTTCAACTTGCGCTGGCGCAGTGTTTTCTGGTAGCTGAGGGCAAAGCGATGAGCCTCATCCCGGGCCTGCTGCAGCAGGTGCAGCCCGGGGTTGCTGCGGGAAAGAATAAGTGGGTCGCTGCGCCCCGGCAGGTAGATCTCTTCCTCATCCTCAGCCAGAGAAACCAGATCCGGTTGAGGGAGCTCCATTTGCTGCAGGGCATCCAGGCTGAGTTGAGCTGCCCCTTGCCACCGTCGAGCACCAGAAGATCGGGCAGGTTATTTTGATCTGCATTCTTGAACCTGCGGGTCACTACCTCCCGCATAGCTCTGTAATCATCACCGGCAGTTGGCGTTTTGATCCGGTAGCGCCGGTAATGCGTTTTATCCGGCTGCCCATCTATAAAGCACACTAATGAGGCTACCGTCTCTTCACCTCCCAGGTGAGAGATGTCGATGCACTCCAGTTTGCGCGGAGAACGCTTTAGTTCCAGGGCATCCTGCAGAGCCAGGGTCAGGGCCATCCCCTTCTCCTGGGATCTCAGGGAGCGGCGGCAGCGCTGTTCAGCGATCAGGGCCGCGTTTTCTTTGGCCATACCTACCAGTTCTCTACCCTGCCCACGCTGGGGAAAACGGATCTCCACCTTGCTCCCCTTCATCTCTCCCAGCCAGGCAGCAAGAAGATCAGCATCCTCAGCAGGGGAGCTGACAAGAATTGTCGCGGGGATCTCCCTTCCGCCCTGATAGTAACGCTTGATAAAGGAAGAAAGAACCTCTCCAGGCGGCATTTCCTCCGCACCGGTAAGAAAATAGTGTTCCTTTGCCACCACATTGCCCCCACGATTGCGCAGGATGATCACACAAACCTCATCCAAATAAGAACCTACAGCGAGCACATCCTGATCAGGCCCTGAGGCCCGGGCTACCCGCTGCTGCTCGTGCAGTTTCTTTACTGCCTCCAATTGGTTGCGAATTCGGGCGGCCTCCTCAAAATCCAGTCTCTCTGAAGCATCCTTCATCTGCTGGCTCAGGCGCCTTTCCACCTCATGTGTCCTTCCCTCCAGGAAAAGAACCAACTGCTCGATCATCTCTTTGTACTCTTCTGCAGTAACATTCCCTACACAGGGCCCCAGGCACTGCTTAATCTGTCCGTTGAGACAGGTTCTGCTGCGGGGCACCAGTTTGCGGTCAGGGCAGGAGCGAAAGAGGAAGATCTTTCGCAGGAAGTCCAGGGTTTCTTTGACCGCACCCACATTGGGGTAGGGGCCGAAGTAGCGGGATCCGTCCCGCACCAGAGTGCGTGTCATCATCACCCTGGGGAACTCCTCTGCAGTCACCCTGATATAGGGATAGGATTTATCATCCTTGAGGTCGATGTTGTACTTTGGCAGGTACTCCTTGATCAGATTGCATTCCAGAACCAGGGCCTCCGCCTCAGTATCAGTGACGATATACTCCAGGCGTGCCGCCTCCTCGGTCATCCTCCTGATCCGCTCAATAAGCCCCCGGGGCTGAAAGTAGGAGCGCAGACGATTGGGCAAGGAAACCGCCTTCCCCACATAAATAACCCTCCCCGACCGGTTCCGGAAAATATAAACCCCCGGCCTATCCGGTATCAGGTCAAGATCCTTTTTGAATTTCTGTATCGTATATGTGGAAGCCACTTGTCCTATCTCCTTAACGGTGACCCTTAACGGTGACAGTCACCAAAACGCCCCACCTGTATAGACAACTATACCAAAAAGGTGACTGTCACCAAAACACCTAACTTGTATAGACAACTTTGCCGAAAAAGGTGACAGGGTAACAGAGGAACCGTCCCTCCGTCACATCCTAACGACTAACCACTAACAAGTGCTGTCTTGTCGGCCTGGCGCTGGGTGGGGGTGGAGACCTGGAGCACCTCTTGCAGGTAGCGACCTGTATAGGAATTGGGGTAGGCGGCAACCTCTTCAGGTGTTCCGGTGGTTACCACCTGGCCGCCACCGGCTCCTCCCTCTGGGCCGAGATCGATGATGTAATCCGCTGTTTTGATCACATCGAGGTTGTGCTCGATGACGACAACTGTATTACCCGTTTCCACAAGCCTTTCTAAGACCAGCAAAAGCCTCCTGATATCCTCTTTATGCAGCCCGGTTGTGGGCTCATCCAAAATATAAAGGGTGCGGCCATTGCTGCGCCGCGAAAGCTCTGTTGCCAGCTTGACCCGCTGGGCCTCCCCACCTGAGAGGGTTGTGGCCGGCTGACCGAGCTTGATGTAGCCTAATCCTACATCAACCAATGTTTGCAGCCTGCGGTTCACCTTGGGAATGTTCTGGAAGAACTCATTGGCCTCACTGACCGTCATATCCAGAACCTCGGCAATATTCTTTCCCTTATACTTGACCTCCAGTGTCTCTCGGTTGTAGCGTCGCCCCTTGCATTCATCACAGGGGACATAGACATCCGGCAGGAAGTGCATCTCGATCTTGATGATGCCATCCCCACGGCAGGCTTCACAGCGGCCTCCGCGCACATTGAAACTGAAGCGGCCCGGGCGGTAGCCCTTCATCCGTGATGCCTGTGTTAGGGAAAAAAGCTCCCGAATCCCATCGAAGGCCCCGGTATAGGTAGCGGGGTTTGACCTGGGAGTGCGCCCGATGGGAGACTGGTCGATTTTTATTGCTTTATCCAGGTGTTCGACTCCGTACATCTCACTGAATGCTCCGGGATGGGTACGGGAACGGTTAAGCTTCTGAGCGAGCCCTTTATAGATGATCTCATCCAGCAGGGTGCTCTTTCCTGAACCCGAAACTCCGGTAATACAGACAAAAAGACCCAGGGGAATCTCCACATCTATATTTTTTAAATTGAACTCTCTGGCACCGGTTACCTTCAACCAGCGATCAGTGGGTTTCCGCCGGGCCTCCGGTACAGGGATCTCCCGCTGGCCGCTCAGATACTGGCCTGTAATCGACTCTTTTACCTTGGAGATCTCCTCCACTGTTCCCTGGGCAACCAGCTCACCGCCGTGGGTTCCGGCACCAGGGCCGATATCGATGATTTGATCTGCATTGAGCATCATCTCTTCATCATGTTCTACAACGATCAGTGTATTACCCAGGTCACGCAAATCCTTCAGTGCCTTGATCAGCCTGGTGTTATCCCTGGGATGCAGCCCAATGGTGGGTTCGTCAAGGATATAGAGCACCCCCACCAGACCGGAACCGATCTGGGTAGCCAAACGAATTCGCTGAGCTTCACCTCCGGCCAGGGTCCCCGCTGCGCGGTCCAGTGTAAGATAATCCAGCCCCACATTGACCAGAAAGCCGAGACGGGCCTTGAGCTCCTTGATCACCTGATCAGCGATCTGCTCATCGCGTGGGCTAAGGGAAAGGTTTTCTAAAAATGCACGCGCTTCCAAAACAGTGCAGCCTGTAACATCCGCTATGTTCCGCTCACCTATAGTTACTGCCAGGCTCTCCGGACACAGTCGTGCACCATTGCAGATAGGACAGGGGCGGGAAGCCATAAACCGCTCGATCTCCTCCCGGGCATCCTCAGACTCAGTATCCCGGTGACGGCGCATCAGGTGGTTGACGACCCCCTCGAAACTACCGTACCATGACCTGGTCTGTCCAAAAGAATCCTCGTAGTGGAAGCGGATTCGCTCATCTGTTCCAAAGAGAAGAACATCCTGCACCTCTTGCGGCAGGTCCTTGTATTTTGTATCCCAACTGCAACCGTAGTGATCCATGAGGGATTTCACTATCTGTGGGTAGTAGTGCTGTGTGGAATGAGTCCAGGGCAGCAAAGCCCCCGCCCTTACAGTCCTCTCTGGATCCACAACCAACTGCGGGTCCACCTCCATCCTGTAGCCGAGACCCGAACACTCAGCACAGGCCCCATAAGGGCTGTTAAAGGAAAAGAGGCGTGGGGTGATCTCCGCCAGACTGATCCCGCACTCCGGGCAGGCAAAGTTTTGGCTGAAAACCATCTCTTCCCCATCCAGAGGAGCTACCACAGCAATCCCCTCCCCAAGCCCGAGAGCCATCTCCAGTGAATCAGCTAAACGGTTCTCCAGGCCCGGACGCACCACCAGCCGGTCGATCACAACATCAATATCATGCTTCTTATATCTGTCCAGTTTGATCTCTTCATCCAGTTCACGGATCTCCCCATTGACACGCACACGCACAAAACCTTTTTTCTGTAGATCAGTGAAGATCCTCTGATGCTCACCCTTTTTCCCGCTCACTATAGGAGCAAGGATCTGGATTTTCGTACCCTCAGGAAAAGCAAGGGTCTGGTCCACCATATTTGTAACGGTCTGCTGTTGCACAGGCCTCCCACACTCAGGACAGTGGGGTTTGCCGATGCGTGCAAACAGCAAACGCAAATAGTCATAGATCTCGGTCACCGTTCCTACAGTAGACCGCGGATTGCGGCTTCCCGCCTTCTGGTCGATAGAAATAGCAGGGGAAAGCCCCTCAATATAATCCACATCTGGCTTATCAGCAACCCCCAGAAACTGGCGGGCATAGGCGGAAAGAGACTCCACATAGCGCCGCTGGCCCTCTGCATAAATGGTATCGAAAGCCAATGAAGATTTCCCAGAACCGGAGATTCCGGTAATGACCACCATTTTATGGCGGGGTATCTCCACATCTATATTTTTCAGGTTGTGGACCCGCGCCCCCCGGATAACTATCCTATCCCGTGCCGGAGGTGGATTTCTTTTTCCCATCTGGCACACATACTTTCTTTTGATGCCTCCCTGTCACATCTAATTCTGCATCTATCCCCTCAAAATCAGGTTCTATCTCTTTCCTGGGCATGCCGCGGCGTGACCGTGCAACCAATTCTTTACGCAGTTCGATGATCAGGTCCCGGGCCTCTGCCGCTCTCTCAAAAGCCAGTTCACGGGCAGCCTGGCGCATCTCCTGCTCCAGCTGTGAAATAAGCTTCTCCAGCTCTTTTTTGTTCATACTGCCCAGGGACTTGCCGGCCTTGTATGCTCCCTTCTCCTCGGCAACCTCTGCGGGAAGGGTGATTTCAATCACACCCCGTACAGCCTTCTGGATGCTGCGTGGGGTAATGCCGTGCTTTTCATTGTAGCTCATCTGGATTCCGCGTCTTCTGTTGGTCTCATCGATGGCCCGCTGCATGGAGTCAGTGATCCTATCAGCGAACATAATCACTTTACCATCCACATTTCTGGCAGCACGCCCAATGGTCTGAATCAGAGAGCGCTCAGAGCGCAGGAAACCTTCTTTATCTGCATCCAGGATCGCCACCAGTGCCACCTCCGGGAGGTCCAACCCCTCCCGCAGGAGGTTAATACCCACCAACACATCAAAAACTCCCAGGCGCAGATCCCTCAGGATCTCCATCCGCTCCAGAGTTTTGATCTCCGAATGCAGGTAACGCACCCTGATCCCCAGCTCACGCAGATAATCCGTTAGATCCTCGGCCATCTTCTTGGTCAGGGTAGTCACCAGAACCCGCTGCTCTTTTTCCACCCGCATGCGGATCTCCCCCACCAGATCATCTACCTGCCCTTTGGCGGGGCGCACCTCTACCTCCGGGTCGATCAGCCCGGTGGGTCGCACGATCTGCTCTACCACCTGGTGACTGTGATCGGTCTCAAAGGAGCCCGGAGTTGCCGAGACAAAAATGATCTGTGGCACCTTGGACAAAAACTCGTCAAAGCGCAAGGGCCTGTTATCCAGAGCAGAGGGGAGTCTGAACCCGTAATCCACCAGTGTACTCTTCCTGCTGAAATCCCCCGCATACATCCCATTGATCTGGGGTACGGTGATATGTGACTCATCGATCACCACCATGAAATCCTCAGGAAAGAAGTCGATCAAGCAGTAGGGGGGCTCTCCGGGCTTGCGCCCGGTCAGGTGCCGGGAGTAATTCTCGATCCCCTTACAGATCCCTACCTCCCGCATCATCTCCAGATCATAGCGAGTGCGCTGTTCCAAGCGCTGGGCTTCCAGGAGCTTATCCTCTCTGCGCAGCTCATCCAAGCGTCCATCCAGTTCCTCCTCGATTCCCTGGATCGCTATCTCCATCCGCTCAGGAGAGGTCACATAGTGAGATGCCGGGAAAACCACCGCATGGAGGCGCCGGGCCAGGACCTCCCCAGTGAGGGTATCTATTTCTAAAATGCGGTCGATCTCATCACCGAAAAACTCCACCCGCAGGGCCTTCTCCGTAAAAGAGGCCGGAAAGATTTCCACCACATCACCCCGCACCCGAAAACGCCCCCGGGCAAACTCGTAGTCATTGCGCTGGTAATGGATGTCCACCAGTCGTGCGAGCACCTCATCCCCTGTCCACCTGCATGCCCTGGCGCAGGGAAACCATCATCTCCCGGTAATAGACAGGTGAACCCAAACCATAGATACAGGAAACACTGGCCACAATGATCACATCATCCCGCTCAAAGATGCTGGCAGTGGCCGAGTGCCGCAGCTTATCTATCTCCTCATTTAATGAGGAATCCTTTTCGATATAGGTATCAGTTTGAGGCACATAAGCCTCCGGCTGGTAATAGTCATAGTAGCTGACAAAGTACTCCACAGCATGGTCCGGAAAAAACTCCCGGAACTCCCCGCAGAGCTGGGCAGCCAGTGTCTTATTGGGGGCCATAACCAGTGTGGGCTTCTGCACCTCCTGGATAACTCCGGCGATGGTAAAGGTCTTTCCCGAACCGGTCACCCCCAGCAAGGTCTGGAAAGGCATACTTGAAGAGATCCCTTCGCTCAAAGAAGCGATGGCCTCCGGCTGGTCCCCGGTTGGAGAAAAGGTAGATTTTAGTGTAAACCCCATCATCACACCCCCTGATCAAATTAGCCGCCTCTTTAACAATAAAATGGCAGCCTCTAAGATCTATCCACAAGGCATTATACCATAAAGAAATTATCCACAACAACAAAATGAAGAGGTGCCAAGCACCTGGTACCACCTGGAATGTGCTCGGTCAAGACATGGGTAACACAGGGATTGTTCTGCTGCCTGAAATAGACTGCAAGAACCGTCTCTGATTCTCCCCCTGGTCTGAAGAAAATCGGTTGAAATAGATGTGGGAGGTGGGAGGTTGAAAGTGGGAATTGATGTGTGTTCGGTCGCCCTTCGGACTTCTGACATCCGGTTTCTGACTTCTGTTTTTTGGGTTGGTTGTAAGTCGTTAGTCGTTGGAAAAAGAATGTTTGTATTTCGATTAAAACATGGGGAATAGTGTTACCCATGTCCTGAAACTGTAAAAGATTATTATGTTCGAACATAAACCGAAAAAACTATCTCTGGTTCTCCTCCTGATCTGAATAAAGCAATAAAGCAAGCCTGGCCCCGTTAATAAAAGCAGTCTCAGTGGCGTGGCATACCGGGCTTCGCTGTTTATGTATTTTCCTTGAGAATCCTGGCTATGATCTTGTTGATTTCCTCTTCTGTAAAATAGAGGTCCTCTTTTTGTATTTTCCGGGAAGCATCCAATTCGCTCCCTGCTTCTGCCAGGAAAGACTTAATCTCTTGAACTTTTTTCCCTGCCTTCCTAAAACCATCGGCTGTTCTTGTCTCCTTCCCCAGGTCCCAGATTATATCATCCGGTAAGAAAGAGAAATCCTTGTAACAGCAGGTCAGATCAACTACCGCCACTTGAATTTCCGGGAAGAACAGTAATGCATGGTCCTTTGGCTCAATCCAGGAATGAAAGGCTTCTACTTGATAGCCGCTGCTTAATGCCTGGACAAGGATCCCCTGCATCACTTCAGCTCCCACCCCTGGCGATCCCTTGATCACATAACGCCTTTTGGAATGGCATAAGATATGATTGAAAAAATCCAACTTCTCCCAGCGCAGTCACACTACCCGCAAAATAGCGCTGGAGAAGGGACTCCCTCCCCCCATCCTGAAACTCTTGTATCCAACCGGCAGCTTTCTCTGTCACAACCTGTTCGAAACCAGAGGTCTGACACCAGAGGTCGGATGTCGGATGTTCCCTGGAACTGCTTGGCACCGGTTCCGCAGCATTCTTGACTTCGCATCTGCTTTTATCTTCTGATGGTACCGCTTGGGTAGCGTCGACATCTACCCCAACACTGTTCCCTTCCCCGGCAGACTGTATCAACGACACAGCAGAACGCATATCACCCGGCAGTTTCACCACAACGACATTGAGATGAGGGGGAAAGAACACCTGAACAGCATACGGATGTTCCCTGCTGAGTACACCAACTGCCTTTGAGGGAACTGTCAACCCCTCCAGTACCATCGAATCCTCCGCCCTATGAAAATATTTCGTCTGCAAACCGCGATCCTCCAGTGCCAATCCCAGCATACGGATGACCAGACTCTGTCCCGCAGGTGTGTTCCCTTGGAGCAGGTATAATCTCTTCAAATCCTTAAACAGCTTGGGCCAATACGATAATAACCCTCTACATGTAAGGGCACTGGCGAAATAATGCCTGTTTTTGTTGTTCATCATCCGGAACTACCCGCTAAAAGGTCAGGTAGCACCCTCACCCCCCGCCATGACTTTTCTACATATTATTAAACAGGGGGAAAGGGTGTGACAGATTGGTGGTTGGTGGTTGAAAAAGAACACCCGCGTGCACAGGGGACTGTCCCCTTTGCACGCGGGTGATTGCTGACTGGTTGTCGGTAGTTGGTTAGAAGTAGACCGTCCCTTTGTCACGTTTTATCACATTTAATGTTTGCGGAAAAAGCGTTGGAGTAAGTTTTTGAGGGGGCTTCCCATGGCAAAATCCACATTGGGGTAATCTCCGGGTTCAGGAACGGTGATCTCTCCCAGGGGTGCCCCGGGATCCTTTCGCACCCTGACACACCTGGTTTCCCCTGTTTCAGTGGAAAATTCCAACATAAAAGAAGAGACCATAAACCCAAGCATCTGAGCAAGTTCAAAGCGGGAATTAACTTTATGCCCGCCCACACTGTGGATCACATCACCGGACCTGATTCCCGCAAGATGGGCGGGTGATCCCTTGATCACATCCAGCACCATCACTCCGGTAGAGGGAGGAACAAAGCGCGGTCTTCCCTGCAGTTCCTCGCGGCGTCCCAGGAAAATCACCAGTTCATGACCCAGCGGTGAGAACAGCGCAGGGAAAATAGCCAACTGCGGATAATGAGAAGCCACAACAGCAAGCCCCAGCAGAATAACGCTATAAACAGCCAGGTGGCTGGCAGAACGTTTTGTGCGTTCCCGGGGAAGGCAGGTGATGGCCAGTTCCCCATACCCCAGTGCAGCCACAACAGGGAGGATCTGATACATTGCCTCCAGGTCAGGGGCTATATCCCAGGGGCGAATCAGCGGCCACCACTCCGGCATTTTCATCAATTCTCCAGGTACCTGATCCGCAGCACCTAACAGGATCATCATCACAGCCAGGGGTATCGGCCAGAACTTCTGGAGGTTAAAGGCACCCACCACACGTCCGGCAGGATTGCGGACATAAACAGGAAGGGGATCCTGGTGCCCGCTCAACAGTATCAAAATACTTTCCACAAGATGCAGAACAGCAACCAGACCCATTAGACCAGGAATATTTACCTGGGGATATCCAAAGATGAGAGAGATGATGGCCAGAACACCGCCGGCATAAGAAAAGCATAATAACCTCGGACTGATCAGCATCAGCACCAAAGCAATAACCCACAGCCAGGCCACCCCTACCCCGTTGATGGTCACCCCAAAGAGGATCATCAGGAAGCTTCCCAGAATCCCCCCGATCAATCCCCATAAACCACGAGACTATCAGAGATACACGCAGAGCTGAATCCTGGAGACCGTAAATCGCCTCCTTAGTTTTCAACATGCGCCTGTACTGCGTCCATACCAGGAGCACCACAAGCCAGAAAAATGGCTGTACAATCACCTTTAAGACAACAAGGGCGGAGTGGGAAAGAATATTAACCCAGGAAAATTCCATCTATTAACCTCCTACGCCGCCTTTTTATCTTCCTGCAACTGCTTTTCCAGAACTTCAACAGCCTTATCCAGCTGTAGATCCTTCTCCATATCCTCCGGCTGTTTAACAACAACATCAGGTTTGATTCCCTTTTTATGGATATCATGCCTGTCGGGTGTCAGGTACTTGTTGGTGGTCAGTTTAACACCCTCTTTACCGCCCATATTAAAAACAGTCTGCACCAGACCCTTCCCAAAGGTACGTGTCCCAACCAGCACTCCGCTCTCAGAGTCTTTGATAGCCCCGGCAACAATTTCAGAAGCACTGGCACTACCCTCATCGATCAACACAACAAGAGGCACTTTCACAACAGAACCAATCCGGGTGGGATAGAGAACATCCTCAGCCCCCTCACGGTGGACAATACGAACAACAGGGCCCTCCTTTAGAAAATATCCCGCCACTTCTACAGCTGCCTGGAGATCTCCCCCGGGATTCCCCCGCAGGTCAAGAACTAACCCACGGTATTGAGCATCTTGCAGTTTTTTCAGTTCCTCAAACAGTTGGGCATTTGTACTGGCACGGTTGAAGTGCAGAACCCGCAGGTAACCGATGCCCGGGTAATCCTCAAGCATTTCCCCGCTTACAGAAGGAACAGCGATCTGTTCCCTGGTCAGCTGCACAGTAAAGCTGCGTTTCTCCTCTTTGCGCATGATCTCCAGAGAAACTGTTGTCCCCGGCTTTCCTCGGAGAACTCCCGCGGCTTCAATAGTAGTCATATTCGTAGTTTCCTGATCATTGATCTTGGCAATTACATCTCCACTCTTGATTCCCGCACGTGCTGCAGGTGTCTCCGGTAAAGGAGAAACAACAACAAGCTGTTTATCCTGGTCCATATCGATCTCCACACCTATTCCCCCAAAGGTCCCTTCGATCTGGAGATTCAGTTCCTTGAAGGCTTCCTCGTCCAGATAAACAGAATACGGATCATCCAGGGCTTCAACCATCCCCTTAACTGCACCGTTCACCAGGGTAGCTGTGCTGACCTCGTTTAGATATTGGCTTTTTATAAGAAAATAGGTACTGACAAGTTTCTTTAAATTGTTTTTGTGTACCCAATAAAAAAGCCCACCTACTGCACCTGCTATCAATAGGATAATTAAAACAGTAGCTGTAATCCGAAAACCGCGGGTCTTCAGCCTGTCCACCTCCCAAATCCTTTCTGGTAATCATTCTTTCCTAATATCTCCACTATATGTATAATCTTACACAATTATTATTGCTTTTAGAAGCCCCTTCTTTTGTAGCATTATATAACATAGAGTAAGAAAAATAGATTTATACCAGCACCAATTATACACTTTTTTTTGCGATAAGATCATTTTCTATTCCAACTTCTAACATCTCATTTTGTCAGACTTGCTTTATTGCTTTAAACTGACAAGGTGGATTCTCTTCTTTTCCATCCATGAAAAAATTTTATAAAACCCCTTGAAGGATTTTTTTATTTATGAGAGAATATATATTGAGTAAGAAACAATTTCATACTTTTCTCCGAGTCCACATGCCTGTTGTTCACAACTATGGCAGTAGGACCGTCAGGGTACACTTGGAAACGGGTGTGCCTCCCATTGCGGAAAGGAGAACCTACGACTGTATAACTGGTCGCAGAGCCTTTCTGTGGCTGGTTTTTTTTACGAAGATCGGCATCAGTACTATATATTCGCTGTGGGGGAAACTCTCACCCCCACAGCGACCCATCTTTTTGAGATGTGGGATGTGGGATGTGGGAGGTTGGAAGTGGGAATGGAAGATTAGTGGTTAGTGGTTAGTGGTTAGTGGTTGGAAAAAGAAAAGATGCTTGGGTACCCTTAATCTGAATAATTCAATGAAAACAGCTTGGTCGTAGGAAATACGGGAAGGTAAAAAGTGGGGAAGGATAATAAAATTAGCCTGGTCTTGGACCAGGCTTTATGTCTTGTTGGATTTTTATTTTAATATATGGGGGTATCATGCGGATACAGGAACTGGTGCAATAGGAACCGTCCCCGTTGCATCCCCCATTGCTTCCTAGAAATAACCCATGGGATTAGTTGGATTCCCGTTAATGTAGACTCCAAAGTGGAGGTGGGGACCTGTGCTCATACCTGTGCTTCCGACCCTGCCAATTACCTGCCCCTGGCTCACACTACTGCCTCTAGATACAGAATAACTGGAAAGATGGGCATACAGTGTAGTGATACCCCCTCCGTGGTCAATAATCACTGTAGTACCGTACGCGCCTAACCAACCGGCGTGGATAACCGTACCCCCATCTGCAGCCCATACAGGAGTTCCAGCAGCAGCACCGATATCTATTCCATCATGCAATTTATATACTCCCGTAATAGGATGCTTCCTCATTCCGTACTCACCCCCCTTACCACTGATCGACCCATTCGCAGGCCAGATAAAGCGGCCAGTGCCCTTGGGTGGTGCTGGATTCGATGGGTTTGACGGTTTGCTTGACTGATATTGCTGGATAATCTGTGTTATCTGCCGGCTTGTTGCCTCTAACTCCTGAATGGCGAGCTGACAAGCCGCCTGGTCAGACTGCAAATTCTTTATAGTATCTTTCCTGTCCTGTTTGCGTGAAGCCAGGTAGGTCTGTTTGGCTGCTGTTGTCCTTTTAAGAACTACAGCCTCTTCCTTTTTGGCCACCAGTTCACGCTTCTGACGGGCAACACCGTCTCTTTCTGCAGCCAGTTCCTTAACAAGTTTCGAATCCTGGTTTGCTATACGCTTCAAATAATCGAATCGCGTCAGAAAATCGCTCATACTGGTGCTATCCAACAGCACCTCCAGATAGGAAAGATTCCCTTTCATATAAATATCTCTAAGCCGCATGGTGAAAAAACTCTGTTCGCTCTTCGGAGTTGCTTCCTCTTTCTTCTTGCAGCTGTTTTTCAGTCTGCTCTATCGACTGTTGCAGTGTAGAAAGTCCTC
>NZ_CDRZ01000025.1 GCF_000946815.1 Syntrophaceticus schinkii
TGGATCTTTTCTTTCATCTTTTGCCCATTTTGTACAGCCCTCAGGCAGGAATACCTTGTTGATGTATCGAAGAAAATCTTTGAGCCACCGTTTCGACATCGGTGGTAACACCTCCTGGAAATGATGATTTGATCGTTGTTGCTTCCAGGATGGTTTTTGTCATTAGTTATGTTTTTTCCTGCCTGTTTGGTTTAAAAAATGCGAATTAATAAAATTTTGCTTTTATACTGCGTTGCTTGCACCGCAAGAACTTAGGCGATCACCTGCGGAGTTTCTGAAGTATAGCTAAACTTATTGACAATGGTAAAAATGTAGATTGCCTTGTTAGTCTAGGCAAAATATCGCTTGAGCATCCCGAGATAACAAAGAGCCTGGATATAAATGGTTATGTAAAACCATTTTTTGAGCAAGAAGTTACAGCAACAAGAAGACAAGATTATTCAAGTGCTTATTTTCCATATGGTGTTATTTATCTTTCTAAAGTTGAAACCCTTTTTAGCAGCAAAACCTTTTATCAAGAAAGAACCCTGCCATTTCTTATTGAAAGATGGCAGAACTACGAAGTCGATGATATTTATGATTTTATGGTCATAGAAACGATATTAAAACAAAAGATGGGGGAAATAAGATGAAATTTTTTGTTGTTGGTTTGGGTTCGATGGGAAAAAGGCGTATCAGGTGCTTGAAAGCATTGGGTTATGATGAAATAACCGGGTATGACCCGCGTAAAGACCGTCAGGATGAGGCCAAACAAAAGTACAATATTGATACCATTGATACTTTAGAGGAATTAGTGATTGACAATATTCATGCTGTGGTGATCTCAACACCTCCTGACAAACACAATCAGTGGATCAAGTGGGCACTGGATAACAGGAAACCATGTTTTATTGAGGCAAGTGTAATTAAAGATGGCCTTGAAGAGCTGAATCAGATAGCAAAGGGGAATGGGATTCTGATAGCTCCTTCATGCACACTGACATTTCATCCCGCAATTAAAGATATCAAAGAGATTGTTAAGAGTGGATGTTATGGGAAGATTACGAATTTCAGTTACCATTCAGGGCAGTATTTGCCCGATTGGCATACCTATGAAGATGTAAAGGACTATTATGTCAGTCAACGTGAAACAGGGGGGACGAGGGAGATCGTTCCGTTTGAATTAACCTGGCTTGTTGAATTAATGGGTCTGCCAACTGATGTTAAATGCTTTTACGGGGAAACAATGGATGTCGGTGCGAGCATTGATGATACCTATGTTATCGCTTTAAATTTTAACGATAATATTTATGGGTCACTGATTGTTGATGTGGCTTCAAGATACGCAACGCGCAGTTTAATTTTAAATATGGAAAAGGGACAAATTGTCTGGAGATGGGATGATGGTGTAGTAAAGGTATATGATGCCATTAATATGAGGTGGGTTTACTATAATACACCTCAAGGTGAAACTACTGCGGGTTATAACAAAAACATTATTGAAGATATGTATATAGATGAGGTTAAATCCTTTATTGATGCTGTTAAGGGAGTTAAAGCATTTCCGAACACACTTCATGAAGACATACAAATATTGAATATCTTATACCAGGCGGAAAGAGGCTGATAAAATGAGTAACGGGACGGAACTCTATAATAAAGCAAAAAGTTTAATACCTGGAGGTACCCAACTACTTTCCAAACGTCCTGAAATGTTTTTACCAGAGCAGTGGCCTTCCTATTATGATCGCTGTAAGGGTGCTGAGATTTGGGATCTTGACGGGAAAAAATATATTGATATGAGTATCATGGGTGTAGGCACATGTATTCTTGGTTATGGTGATGAAGATGTTGATGATGCGGTCCGCGATGTTATCAAAAAGGGAAGTATGTGTACGTTAAATTGCCCTGAGGAAGTGGAGTTGGCGGAAATTCTCTGTGATTTGCATCCATGGGCAGATATGGTGCGCTATACCCGTACTGGGGGAGAGGTAATAACAATCGCCCTGCGTATTGCACGTGCAGCAACTGGTAAGGATAGAGTGGTCTTTTGCGGTTATCATGGTTGGCATGATTGGTATCTCTCCTCGAATCTTGCAGATGAAAAGAGTTTGGATGGGCAGTTGTTACCTGGCTTACAACCCAGTGGTGTTCCACGTTCACTCAAGGGTACAAGTATTCCTTTTAACTATAATGAACCAAAGGAACTGGACCAAATAATTAATATTTTCGGCAATGAAATTGCGGCAATAATTATGGAACCTGTTCGGCATGAAGATCCAGCAGAAGGGTTTCTAGAATATGTTCGAGAAATTGCATCTAAGATTGGGGCTGTATTAATTTATGATGAAGTTACTTCTGGTTGGCGCATGAATGTAGGGGGTATTCATCTTCTCTATAATATAGCTCCGGATTTGGCTGTGTTTGCTAAGGGAATCAGCAACGGTTACCCGATGGCAGCAGTAATAGGGAAGCGGGAAATAATGGAAGCTGCACAGGGAAGCTTTATTAGCAGCACATATTGGACTGAAAGAATTGGTCCTGTTGCAGCATTAGCAACTATCAAAAAGTTTCAGGCTGAAAAGGTTCAGTCTCACCTGATCGCAGTAGGGAACAGAGTCAGGGAAATATGGCGAAATGCTGCGGAGCGTTACGGTTTGGCGATATCAGTACATGGTATCCCTCCATTGAGTATTCTTTCATTTGATTATCCCAACGGACAGGCTATCTGTACATATTTTACACAAGAGATGCTGGCCAGAGGATTTATTGCATCAAAAGCCGTCTATGCTTCTTTTGCGCATCAAGACAGACACATTGAATCCTACAAGGATGCGGTGGAATATGTCTTTAGGGCTATTTCGTCATCGCTCGAAGACGGGGACTTGGAGAAAAAATTAAATGGCCCAATTGCACACAGTGGGTTTAAGCGTTTAGCCTGAGAGAGACTAGCGTTTCGAAAGGGAAAACTAAATGACATTTCCAACAATAACGTCTTTCATGAAAAAAACTATTTCACTGATGAATTTCTCAAGCTCGTTTTATATTAATTTTGATGCTCAATCTATAGAACATGATTTTTTATTATTAAATAAAATTGCTGAAGATCACGGCCGGTTTTTAAGTGAGGATTCTGTAGATGATTATTTTTATCGTTCTTTTCTGCAGTATCAATGCCAGATGGCCCGTGCTTCAACGATGAAAAAAATAATTCTGGATGTAACAGCGGTTGTGCTGTTTCCATTCTATATAGCAGTCGCATTAATCTATAAACTAATGGTATCAAGTAATATTACCGACGAAAATAAAAAACCAATAGCGGTGTCCGCTGTAAACATAAGAAATGATTTAATACAGAAAAGTTTAACCGAAAAATACACGATCATCAGTTCAAAAAAGAACAGAATAATACTTGATAGAAATGGGCTTCTATTTCTTCGAAGCTTATTTCATATGTTTCCGACGCATCCCTATTTTATATTGAAATGCATGGTTAAAATATCCATGTACTCCTATCATTGCAAAATATATAACCCGGAGGCGATTATGGCCGCTTCGGAGTATTCTTTTACATCATCAATATTAACTTGTTATCTAGAACAACAAAAAATAAAACATATCAACATCATGCATGGAGAAAAAATATATAATATTAGGGACAGCTTTTTCAGGTTTTCTGAGTTTTTTTGTTTGGGATCAGTATTATGTTGATCTTTTCTGTGACTTAAAGGCCTATCCAAAGCAGTTTCATATTGAATTACCACCGAGACATTTTAAGTTATTAGAGTACAAGAGAAAAACAGATGTCTCACTCAACAAGAAGCTACTTAAGTTTTATTGGGCATCAGAAGTGGATGGACAGGAATTAAAGTATATAGTAGAAGAGTTGACAAGGCTGCAAGACAGCGGAATAAGAGTTGTGATTAGGAATCACCCGGTATATGGTGAGTATTTTAACAAGAATGTTAAACATTATTTTCGCGGTTTTCATTTTGAAAATCCTTTAAAAAAAGATATTTACGAGTCGCTGGGTGAAACAGATTACGTTTTTGGCACATATACTACTGTATTATATGAAGCCCTGCTGATGGGAAAAGTAATTGTGGTCAATGACTTTAGAAATTACATTGATCATTTGGATAAGATAGGGTTTTATGTCATTAAAAAAGGTAGCTATATACCTTTATCTGCTCTATTGGAGAGAATTAAGGATGCTTAACAGCCTCTTATGTCTGTTTATAAGTGCACTTGTTTTATATCCAAAACCTTTGGTTACGATCAGTTCATATCCTATTTATTCGGTTTATCTCTTAATCCCTGTCATACTTGGTTTTTATGCCGCTGGCTTAATATTTAAAAAATCCTACTGGCAGCTTCCTGTAACAAAGAGCCTTTGGATATTAAGGATAGTTTATCTTTTTATATTTCTGATTAGTTCATTTTATATGGACTTGTCTTTTAGCAGGACGGCATCCTTTATTGGGATAATCTCAATAACATTTTTTTATGAATTGCCTTTTATATTTAATATTGAGCTCAAAAGGTTTTTCAGTTATTTTTAATTAAATTATTCATTCTTTTTTTGAGCTACAGCACGGTAATTATCCTTTACTATTTAATAAAAATACGCTCTCCTATTGCTATTATTGCTTATGTACAGGAGTACTTGCCCATTTACCCGAACTATTTTGCTATGTTTCTGGTGATACACTTTTGTGCAAGAGTTTTCCTTTTAAAAAAAAAGAAGTTTAATTATCGATTTATGGGTTTTTGCGGTGATCTTAATTACATTATCAAGGACTGCACTTCTGGGTCTAATAATATTTTACCTCATCTACATCATAGGGAATAATAGGTTCTCATTCCAAAACAAGCTGGCAGTAGTTCTGATTGCTGTTTTGTTATTAATACCATTATCCTACTTTGTGCTCATGTCAAAAGGGGCAAGCTTTGGGTCAACATTAGAACACACATTTTTAACCAGATATTTTAGATGGGAAACAGCCATAGAAGTGTTTGCTGAACATCCATTGATAGGGTACGGACTTGATCGAAGTGTCAATATAGTTAGCAATTACCACTATATTGGCGGGAATATGCCTGAGTTAGGATCAACGCATAATGATTACATAGATGTATTGATTAAATCAGGAATAATTGGATTATTGGTATTTTTGGCATTTTGCATGAAGGTAATCTGTGAAGGTATCAGGAAAAGTAGATTACTCTTCCTTATAATGCTTTTGATGCTAGCTTTTGCTGTTATTCAAAACCCTTTCAAAAATGTTTTGTTGATGTTTTACCTGTATTTTATTATTGGTGCTGTATTGCTGAATTTCCATAAACAAAATATATTAAGCTAATGATAGAAAGGGTTTTAATTCAGCAGTATTGATATTATGGATCAACCACAGCGTTATGGTAATGGTTTTGCCGGGAAACGAATAGCTTCAATTTTAGGGATGATGATGGCTTGAAAATATTAATTTTAACTCAATATTTCCCACCCGAGGTGGGTGCTGCCCAAACACGCCTGTATGAAACAGCTCGGGCGCTGTTGAATAATGGTGTGGATGTTGATGTTTTCACTTCTATGCCATCCTATCCGCTGGGGGAAATATTTGACGACTACAGAGGTTGTTTTTTTAAACAGGATAAGATAGATGGAATTAATGTTTATCGTGTCTGGGCTTATGCCAGCAATGAATTGGGTGTTATCAAGCGTTTATTTTCATACGGTAGTTTTACAGCTTTGGCGATGACTGCGTTAACTAAGATTAAGCCTAAACCGGATCTTATATTTGTTGAATCACCGCCTTTAACACTGGGTATGACAGGGTACATCCTTGGGAAAATATGGGGGCGCCCTTGGATGTTAAATATCAGCGACCTCTGGCCGGATTCTATCTTTGCCCTGGGCGCAATGAGTAAAGAGTCCTTAGCAGGGAAAAGCATGATTAAACTCGAACGTTTTTTATATAGAAAGGCTTCCGGCATAACTGCGGTGACCGAGGGAATGGTTTTTGATTTACTGCAAAAAAAACACATTCCGCAAAATAAGCTGTACTATTTGCCGAACGGTGCTAATGTAGAAATTTTTCAGCCTGTACAAAACTTGGCTGAACAAAAGCAAAAAAGCTTTATTTATGCAGGGCGTGTTGGAAGTGCTCATGGTGTCGAGGTAATCGCTAAAGCCGCCGAATTCACAAAACACCGCGATGACATTTGTTATCAAGTAGTTGGAGACGGGCCAGAATTAGAAAACTTAAAAAAAACTGGCGTCCAATTTGAAGATAACTAAATTGAAGTTTATGGAGCCGGTACCTCTTACAGAAATGCCGGACAAATTAAACGAGGCTTATGCTGCACTTGTGACACTAAAGGATCTTCCACTTTTTAAGGGTACCCGTCCGGCAAAGATGATGGCTTATATGGCAACAGGACTTCCCATTGTTTATTCCGGAGCCGGGGAGGGTGCCGATTTAGTAAAAGAGACAGGAGCGGGGCTTGTAACACCGCCTGAAGATGAAAAGGCTCTTGCGGAAGCTGTTATATGGCTTGCGGATCACCCACAGACTGCCTGTGAGATGGGTATGCAGGGAAGAAAGTTTGCAGAGGATCACCTGGACTGGAATGTGCTGGTCAAAAACTGGCTCCACGATGTTCAGGAACTCCTTTAAGAAAAAGGAAAATGATAAATGATAAAGAGGCTTTTTGATCTAGTTATATCATTGATATTGCTGCTTATTCTATCTCCGGTTATTTTGTTGACATCTCTTGTTGTTATTTTAGATACCGGTTTTCCTGTCTTCTACCGTGGTCTGAGGGTGGGGAGAGAGGGAAGATGTTTTAATATTTTAAAGTTTCGGAGTATGGTTGTTGATTCAAGACAAAAGGGTCCCGGTATTACAGCCGGGAGTGACTGCCGGGTTACTGGAAGCGGCAGGTTTCTGCGCAAATGGAAGCTGGATGAATTTCCTCAATTCTTTAATGTTTTACGCGGGGAGATGAGTCTTGTTGGGCCGCGCCCGGAGGATCCCAGGTATGTAGAGTATTATACAGAAGAGGAGAGAAAGGTTCTTTCCGTAAAGCCTGGAGTAACAGGTGTCTCTCAGATTCTATTCCGCAGTGAAGAAGAACTGCTAGATGTAGATGACCCCGAGGAATATTATATTACTTGCATTATGCGACAGAAGCTGAGGGTTGATCTGGCTTATGCACAGCAGCAGTCGCTTTTTTTTTGATCTACTAATTATTGCCTACACTGTTCTGGTGGTATTGTTGCCCGGAAAAAATGCAGGGATTTGTCAGAGACTACTCGAACAACTTGATGAAGATATTATTATTGGCTGCCCTAATCAAAAAAAAATACATAGGAGCAGCCACTTTTTGATAAAGAATTTATGAAGATAGAGGAGATAGTTATGAGAACAACTTTTTTACCGTTTTCACCACCGTATATTTCCCGAGAAGAGATCGATGAGGTTGTCGATACATTATCATCAGACTGGATTACTACAGGGCCAAAAACAAAAAGGTTTGAGACAGAGTTCGCGACCTTTCTAGGGGCAGAGTCTGCATTGGCTCTTAATTCATGTACTGCCGGGCTGCATCTTGCTTTGGTTGTCCTGGGTATCGGCAGTGGGGACGAAGTGATCACAACGCCGATGACCTTTTGTTCAACAGTGAATGTGATCGAACATGTAGGGGCTGAACCGGTGCTTGTTGATGTTGAGCCAGACACGTTGAACATCTCACCATCCTTAATTGAGAAGGCAGTTACCCCTAAAACCCGTGCTATAATGCCTGTTCACTATACAGGGCACCCCTGTAAGATGGATGTGATAATAAAAATTGCCAGGGAGCACCGGCTCTTTGTCATTGAGGATGCCGCCCATGCTCTGCCGGCTCAGTATGAAGGAAAAGCAGTCGGCACCATTGGAGATCTCACTGCTTTTAGCTTTTATGCAACAAAAAATTTGACAACCGCAGAGGGGGGAATGCTAACTGGCAAACGGGAGCTCATCGAGAAGGCCAGGGCACTCAGCCTCCACGGGATGAACAGGGATGCATGGAAGCGGTATGATAAGGGTGGGTCCTGGTACTACGAGATAGACGCTCCTGGTTTTAAGTACAACATGACAGATATCCAGGCCTCTCTAGGACTGCAGCAGCTGAAAAAGCTCGACAGGTTTCAGGAGCGGCGGCATGAGATTGTAAAGAGGTATAATGAGGCATTTTCAGGGTGTCCATGTCTAGAAACCCCTGCCAATTTGCCATCTGTAAAGCACGCCTGGCACCTATACACACTGCGCTTGAACCTGAAAACTTTGAAAATCAACCGCGATCAGTTCATCGAAGAAATGAAAGAGAGGAATATTGGGACAAGCGTCCATTTTATCCCTATTCACTTACACCCCTATTATTGCATAAAGTACTGTTACAGGCCCGAAGATTTTCCAGTTGCTTATTCCAACTTCCTGCGCCTGATTAGCCTGCCCCTCTATCCAAGAATGTCTGATCAAGATGTTGATGATGTTATTGAGGCTGTGCTTAGTGTGGTGAAGAGTTATAGGAGATAGTGCTGTAATCGGCTGTTCCACGGGATTGACATGGATTTATAATCAATGCAAATTCTCTATCAGTAAAACAGGCATAAATATAAAGTGCAGGGATAAGTTGTAAGCGATGACTTAAGGAGGTAGTAAATTTGCGGATTCTTGTAACGGGCGGTGCAGGCTTTTTAGGTTCCCATATAGTTGATGGCTTGCTGGCAGAAGGTCATGAAGTTACAGTTGTCGACAACCTGAGTACAGGGAAGCGTGAAAACCTTAATACAAAAGCCGAATTTTATGAAATGGATATCTGCAACTCAGATTTGGAAAGGGTTTTTCAGGAGGGCAAATTCGATTATGTTGACCATCATGCTGCCCAGATCGATGTGCGGCATTCGGTAGCGGATCCAGTTTTCGACGCACGGGTCAACATTCTGGGGTTACTCAATCTCCTAGAGAATTGCCGAAAGTATAGTCTTAAAGGGTTTGTTATTGCATCCTCCGGGGGTGTGGTTTACGGTGAGCCACAGAAACTCCCTGTACCGGAGAAATACCCAAAAGGCCCTCAATCTCCATATGGTGTTAGCAAACTTGCCTCAGAATTTTACTTAAATTACTATGCCCAGGTAATGGGCCTTCCCTATATTACTCTACGCTATGGGAATGTTTTTGGACCCAGGCAGGACCCCCTTGGTGAAGCAGGGGTTATCGCTATCTTCGGTCTTAAGATGCTCAAAGGTGAAATACCGACTATTTTCGGAAATGGTGAGCAGCTAAGGGACTATGTCTATGTAGGCGATGTGGTGCAGGCAAATTTACGGGCTATTGAACACCTGCAAAAAGGTTCCTCTTGCTATAGCGCCGGGGGGTGTGCTATCAATAATTTTGCCTATAACATCGGAACGGGAAAAGGTACCTCTGTAAATGAACTTTTTGCCTTATTAAAAAATACCATATGTTTTAAGGGTGATCCATTGTATGGCCCTGAGAGAACTGGAGAACTCAAAAGAATTTACCTGGATATAAGCAAGGCCAGGGAGGAACTTGGCTGGCAACCAGAAATGGGACTCTATGAGGGGCTGCAACTGACCGTGAATTACTTGGCAAAGCAGGAGATTTTTTAACTGCGTAGAAATATTCTTTATTTGGGATAACAATATTTTGTTGCCATACCAACCATAGTTAGCAATACCTTTTGACTGTCAAAAACTGATACTTTGATAAGCTGTCTATGTTTATTCTATCAAATAGATGGCATGAGTAATATTTGGTTAGTTATAGTAATTTGTTTATTGCTTGGAGGGGTGAAAAAGGTGAGAAAAGGGCTATCATCTATATTTATTGTTTTTTTTGCTTGTATTAAGTTTTTTATGTATTAATGTATACTCCAATGCATATGCGCAAGAAGAAAATTTGACACCTATCATGGGGGAAAGTCAAGCTACACAGGGACAAGCATATGCATTTTTCATGAATAATAACAACGAAAGAAGCAGGGAATATGTCAATGATTTTGTTAATATTGTCTGGGAAGAGGCAATTATCGAAGGGGTAAGGCCAGATGTAGCATTTTCCTTGATGATGTTAGAAACAGGATATCTTAGGTTTGGTGGAGATGTAAAGGAATCTCAAAATAATTTTGGGGGAATAGGTGCTACCGGAGGCGGTGAGCCGGGAAACAGTTTTCCAGATATCAGAACAGGAATAAGAGCAGTGGTTCAACACATAAAGGCCTATGCTTCAACGGACCCTTTAAACTTGGATTGTGTTGATCCCAGGTTTAAATATGTAACAAGAGGTTCTTCGGAATATGTGGAATGGTTGGGTAAGCAAGAAAATCCTTGGGGATATGGATGGGCTACAGGGGCGGGTTACGGTGGCAAAATTATTAATTTAATGGATAGAATGCAAAAGACAAGCAAACCGATAACATCTCTGTTCAGTTTATCTGTAACACACAATAATAAATCGGTGACTACTTATTATTCTCATACGCCTTATTTGATAAAAGCAAATACGGTTACTCCAAATAATTCACTATATAGATTTTGGATTGGTGATCGGGCAACTAATGAGTGGACATTGATTCAAGACTACAGTGGAAAGAATACTGTATCCTGGACATTCAGTAGGCCCGGCAGGTATGAGATAGTTGTACATATTAAAGATTCAGCAAGTACACAAGTATATGATACGTACACCAGCTTTGATATCACAGTTACAGAAACAACTATAAAATCATTTGATCTAGGCGGAACACAATTTTATGCAGGAAAGAAGTATACAGCAGCAGCAAATGCAACAAGCGGCAACAAATCGCTGTATAAGTTCTGGGTTGGGGATCCTGCAAATAAGACCTGGACTGTTATTCAGGACTACAGCGAGAAGAATACTGCGACCTGGTCGGTGAGCAAGCCGGGGAAATATGAAGTTATCGTGCATGTAAGAGATTCAGAAAGTCCAAAAACCTATGATGCATATAAATACTATGAAATAACAGCTGAAGAAATTCCGACAACAATAGAATCATTTAATATTGGTGGAGCGGAGTTTTACGCAGGGAGGAGTTATACAGCAACAGCGAAAGCGGCGAGTGTTAATAAGCCGCTGTACAAGTTTTGGGTCGGGGATCCTGCAAATAAGACATGGACTGTAGTTCAGGACTACAGCGAGAGTAATACAGCGACCTGGTCGGTAAGCAAGCCGGGGAAATATGAAGTTATCGTGCATGTAAGAGATTCAGAAAGTACAAAACCATATGATGCATATAAATACTATGAAATAACAGCTGAAGAAATTCCGACAACAATAGAATCATTTAATATTGGTGGAGCGGAGTTTTACGCAGGGAGGAGTTATACAGCAACAGCGAAATCGGTGAGTGTTAATAAGCCGCTGTACAAGTTTTGGGTCGGGGATCCTGCAAATAAGACATGGACTGTAGTTCAGGACTACAGTGAGAGTAATACAGCGACCTGGTCGGTAAGCAAGCCGGGGAAATATGAAGTTATCGTGCATGTAAGAGATTCGGCAAGTACAAAACCATATGATGCATATAAATATTATGAAATAACAGCCGAAGAAATTCCAACAGCTATACAATCATTTGATATAGAAGGAACGGAGTTTTACGCGGGGGGAAGCTATACAGCGGCAGCAACGGCAGTAAGTGCAAATCAGCCGCTTTATTGTTTTTGGATAGGGGACAAAACCAATAATAAATGGACACTCATTCAAGATTATAGTAAGAAAAACACGGCAAACTGGTCAGTGAATGAGCCGGGGAAATATGAAGTAGTTGTACATGTCAAAGACTCTGCAAGTAAGAAATCGTATGATACCTATGCGTACTATGAAATAACAGCAAAAGGGACCACTATAAATTCATTTAATTTAGGTGGAACAAGATTTTATGCTGGATTGAATTATACAGCAGTGGCAAATGCAGATAGCGCAAATAAACCGCAGTACAGGTTCTGGGTCGGCGATACGGTCAATAAAAAGTGGACCATCATTCAGGATTATAG
>NZ_CDRZ01000026.1 GCF_000946815.1 Syntrophaceticus schinkii
TAAGATTCAGTTTCAGTGTTTTTAGGGAAGGGGGATTGGCGGGCGTGCCATAGGGGTTCCCCTTCTCGCTATTTATCCTTCCGTGATGATTGTCATGTCAATAAATAATCCATATGTCAATCAGTATGCATCATTTACGTCATAAAAAGCAAGAAAAAAATACCTCTCCCCCCGTCCATTGGGAGTGAGAGGCGACAACCTATCTACTCCTGTTTTAGCGTTGACCACTTCAGCAAATGTAGCTGACAAAAGTGATGTGATTACAGTGGCCACATATAAAACACCTTTATCCATTACTTTAGGTACAACTGCTGCGCCTCCGGCAATTGTACCTATAGGAACATTCATTGCTTTGGCCTTTTCATATAAACCATTGATTGTCTTCTGGACTTCCGGGTGTTTCGGACCGTCATCCTTGTAACCCATATTGATGGCCAGGTCCAGCGGTCCTATAAATACCACATCTATCCCGGGTACACTAACTATCTCTTCAAAATTTTCTACAGCTTCAGGAGTTTCAATATGCACAGTAATTAAAACGTCATCATCCTGCTGGTCAAGATATCTTTTCCCTCCGAACTTGCCGTACATGGCTGCCCGTGTAGAATATGCCGCGCCCCTTTGGCCCACTGGGGGGTACTTTGCTCTGTGCACAACCCTCTCCGCATCTTCTTTGGTGTTCACCATAGGCACTTGAATCCCCTTGGCTCCCCGGTCGAGCACTTTTTGAATAGCAGAATTATCGTAGTCGACCCTTACGAAAGGAACAAGCCCTACCCCCTCAGCGGCACGAATCATATTCTCTACCTCTGCGGGGTTAAACCACCCGTGTTCATTATCCAACACAATAAACTCGTAACCTGCATTCCCCAACATCTCAACAACTGTTGGAGAATAAAAATTAACAAAACAACCTAGTGCTGCTTTACCTGTTAAGATTTTTTCTTTAACTGGATTCGACAACTATGACACTCCTTTTAATGATACGTCTGATAAAATTATTTATAAACACTACTGCTAAATATATATACCATACACCCTAAGCCAATTATTCGGTAATCTTAGATAACTCCTTTGCACCTTCAAGCATATTCTCGACACCTTCGTCAGGTAATGCCGGAATATAGAAACAGTACATCTTCATGCTCTCAGCTGCGTAGTTCTTGCACTGGTGCCTGACACCTGCAGGGGCATATAGCACCATACCTGGCTCCAAAGAATAGTGTTGATCCTCAATGATCAGTTCACCTTTTCCAGAATCGATAATAATCATCTCATCCACCGGGTGGGTGTGGAAATCGGTCTGCCCATTTAGAGGATAGAGTGTTGAGATCAGCAATGTAAAATCCTGCACACCCTCATCATTTTGAGGTGTATAAACGACCTGCAGGTTCCGCTTGTTTGGTTCTGCTACTGTTTTTGAAGCTGTTTCTTGAATCTTTTTGAAGTAATCCATTTTTTGCTCCTCCCTATATTATTAAAATTATTAAACATCTAATTCTGTCATCAGTACAAGCTAAGTTCCTAAAAGCTTGCTCTCCTGGTAATCAAAATTTCTTCATCCTAAACGGCTATTTTATAATAAACCTTGATCTTTCTTTAAACTGCTGTTCATCCAATGGCCATTTTTCTATCTAAAGGACCACCTTTTAAAGGTTCAAAATGTTTTGGTGGCTGGGTATCATAACGGGTAAACCTATACCGGGTCCTACCAGATAGGTGCGGTAGAACTCCTTAGGCTATAAAATATTCAACCTTTGTAAGATCTTTATATAACCTGTCATTATTTACTGCTTCTTCCTCCCATTCTCTACAAAAAGGCACTTCTCCACTGCTGACTCTAACTATGAAGCTCTAACTTTTATAAAATTTACTTCCAAATTCATAAAAAGCATCATATAAAGCCACAACGTTTTCTGCAGGGATATCCCGTTGGATATTATGAATCGAAGATAAGATCAGTCCGCCACCAGGCGCCAGATCATTAACTCTCATTCTTACTTCCTCTCTTATTTCTTTTGGCGATTTGGATAGCACAGTACGGCTGTCACAGCCACCACCCCAAAAGCAAATCCGATCCCCGTATTCCTTTTTAAGCCACGCTGTATCGTTCATACCATCTGCAGATACCTGTATCGGGTTCCAGGCATCGAATCCAAGTTCGATAAAGTCCGGTATAAATTCTCTAATCGCTCCATCACAGTGATAAACAATTTTCACATCAGCTTTCGACTTGATAAAGTTAGTTACTTTTGCTTGGGCAGGCTTGATCAACTCCCTGTAAAGTTGCGGGCGCATAATGGGATATTGCTGTGTTCCCAAATCATCCGATAGGAGAACAACCTGAACATACTTACCTACCTCGCCCAAAATGATATCCCATTGGCACAGATGATATTCTACAATCCTGTCTAACAATGCTTGTATAAACTCAGGATTCATCATCATTTGGAGGAAAAAGTCTTCATACCCAATCAGCCATTGGCAAGGTACATATATACCTCCATAAAAGGGGCCACTCAAAACCAGTGCATAATCTGTATTTTCATATAAATCTTTTGCCTTATCCTTTAAACCCTCCACATAGCGCCGATCCCGAGGATCCGGCCAGGGGTATTTCTCCAGATCCTCAATTGAACATCCCTTAAGCGGATATCCCACAGGATCAAAGTACAACCCACCAACTGGACACCACCACTTTACCCCCCACTCATCCTTATACCAGGTGGAGCCATCTTCTTCTTTATGCATTATCCATTCCGGCCTTGGCCCGGTGGTATAAAGTGGGTAGCAATCCGCTTTGAAACGTTTGGCGAATATATTCGTCAGGTAAAACAGATTGGGACATCTTTGATGTGATCGTTACTTGATCATTCTTATATCCCAAGTAATCCTTGAGTTTGCTATAGGCATCCCTGTGTAAAGTTGTTAGAGTGGAAATACCGCCGATATCGATCGGAACGCGGTCTGGTTCCTGATGGTTAAGTGTTCTGATTATTCTTTCTCTTGAAGTAAGTTTTGCCATCAGCCTCTTGCTCCTTACAATATATTTGTCTTAGTAGAACATTGATAAACATACGTTCAACATTTGATCTTGCAATTCATGCTATCCCAACCCTGTGAATGCTTAAAACAATAAAATTAAAGCTATACTTAATACCACAATTAACAAGATGACTCTAATGTGCAGAGATGTCATTACGCATCATATACCGTTATTAGTTCATCTTGTAGTAGCAACTAATATTGGGGGATGTTCCAAGCTCTGGAGATCATCAATGATTATATTACCAACTAGAACCCTCATCATTGGCATAAGGTGGAACCAAAAGCAGGGCTTTAGACACGGTAAATATTATGCACCAGTAAACAAGTAGGTAAACTTGATTTTATTCTTTAACTGCACCAGCTGTGAGACCTTCAACAATATACTTCTGAGCGAAAATTACGATAAGAACAACCGGTAACGAAATAGATACCGCACCAGCAGCAGAAATTGCCCACTCCTTAACGGCATCAACACCAAACTGCGCTATAGCAACTGGCATGGTAACTGAGCGTGTTGCTGTCAGTACCACCGGAATAAAATATTCGCTGTAAGCAAGAATGAATGTAAAAATCCCTGCTGTTATAACTCCAGGCCCCATAATTGGGAAGATCACACGCATAAAAGCTTGCGAACGAGTACATCCATCTACCATAGCAGCTTCTTCTAAAGATTCAGGAATGTTTTTGAAAAAGCTGCGCAGCATCCAGATAGTAAATGGCTGGTTAATTGATACCATTATCAATATCAGTAAGATTTTGGTGTCAAATAGGCCTGTTATCTTTGCAATATAATAAAACGGCAAAATAAACAGAGTTCTGGGGAGTGCCCTAAATACGATAGCAACTAACAGCAAATAAAAGCTGCTGTTTTTTGAGTACCTGGCAAGGGCATATCCCGCTGGGCAACCAATGATCAACGAAATCGCTACACTACCAAGTGAAATAACCAAAGTATTATACAGGTAATGAAAGAACTCTCCATCGATCCATAAGGTTTGATAAGCACTTAGTGTAGGCTTAAAGACCCATACTGGTGGTATGGCGAAAGCATCAACAGGATATTTGATCGAGGTTATTACTGCCCATAAAAAGGGAAATATGCTAATAACCAGCCAAATAAGCAAAAGCCCATAAATAAAAGTTTTTTGGGTGTAGCACTTAAAAAATCGTTTCGTCTTAATCTTTTCCATTGACATTCTCCTTTCACGACAACTTTGCTCTTACCTATCTGTTTGTTCTTTGTAAGTCATATATAAAAATGGAACCAACAAGATAAAGATACCAACCATAGTTAGAATGCTTACCGCACTACCAGCACCCATATTCATTCGACCAAAAGCAATATCATAGTTATAGAACATCAATGATTCGGTTGCTAACCCAGGTCCACCTTTAGTCATAACCGCTATATTATCAAATATTCTGTAAGCGTCCATGACATTGACCATGATAATAAAGAGAAATAGCGGCTTAAGGTAGGGAACTATTATATATCTTATTTTTTGAATTGCAGTTGCTCCATCTACAACAGCTGCTTCCATAAATTCTTTAGGCATGGCCTGTAGGCCAGCATATAGTACCAAAAAAAACAAAGGACACACCCTGCCAGATATAATGCATCATAATTAACCATCTTGCTGCCCAGGGATCTGAATACCAACTAATATTCATACCGATCTGGGAAAGTAAATAAGAGCAGTACCCCCAGTTTTCCCTAAATAACCATCCAAAAAGTAACGTACCTACCACAGGAGGTATGATAAACGGGAGCAAAGCTCCAGAAATAAATACCCCCCTAAATCTAACTGCTTTATACAAAAGCATGGCAATACCAAAGCCTATAAACAGTTTAATTGCAGTTGTGACAACGGTAAGAAATAATGTAAAAGCTGTTGCGTTCCAAAACCTCGAACTTGCAATTACTTCTATAAAATTTTTAAGACCTACGAATTGGGCAGCTGTGCCGTAGGCAACGTTAAAAAAGCTTAAAAATAGTGTTAAAATTAAGGGCGCTATCATCAGCAAAACCATAACAACGAGGCTGGGTGCCGTATAGCCAATAAACTCTTTTTTCGTCATCTGCATGGTAATCTTCCCCTCAGCCATAGTTTGATTGAATAGGTGGCGGTTTTTCAAAAGAACCGCCACCTGACAATTATTTTTCACTTATTACTAATTACTTAAGATAACCCTTATCCTTCATGTCCTTTATCACATCTTGTTCAGCTTTTTCCAAAGCTTCTTCTGGACTTGTTTTGCCTGCAAGAGCTTCACTTACATACTGTCCAACTATTAAGCGTTCCGGGCCCATATACGGAAGTAGGGGATATGCCTTAGCGCCGTTATCTATGGTTTCCATTGCCGCCTTGTAATTCGGACACTTCTTCTGTATTTCGGGATTATCAGCAACAGATTTCCGTCCAACCATTGTCAAAGGTGCTATTTCTTCTATATTTTCCTTGCTCAGAGTCTTCGCTATTATTTGGAATACATAATCCGGGTTCGTACCTACATTTTTCGGTATGATGAACATATCCTGCGTCCAATTGGTAAATGGTATACCTCCTTCAGTACTAGATGGCGGTGCAGCATATCCGAATTTTCCGGTATAACGAGAAACAGTCTTGTCCTCTACTTCAGCACACCGGGTTGTCCATAGGTTAGCCATAGCAACATTACCCTGTTGTAAGGCTACAGATACATCATTGTTGCTATAAGAGAGAACTTCTTTAGGCATATAGGGAAGTAGTTTTTTCAAAAACTTGACTGCTTCTACACCTTCTTTGCTGTTAAAAAGTGGGTTGCCATTTTCATCAAACCACTCCCCACCATAAGCTAATAAAGCATTATTAAATTCGGTAGCCACACCACTTGCTCCACCTAAGGCCAGGGCAAATTGATACTGTGTATCACCCTTCTTTTTCAATGTATCTAGAACAGCAAACATATCATCAAAGGTTTTTGGGGGTTGCAAATTATATTTTTCAAAAAGATCGTTTCTGTAAAATAGATGCTGGACGTTTTGCTGGAATGGTATTGCATAAATTTCCCCGTCTTTACTTACAACATCTATCAGTTCCTTGGGAATATCGCCTAGCTCATATTTGTCCTTATATTTAATGTAATATTCAGTTAATGGTAATACCCAATCTTTTTCAATATACTCCGGTAACCAACCATTATAAGCATGGAGTATCTCGTAGGGAGAATTACCGCCTGCCGACAAAATCACCTTGGACTGGTTTTCTAAATCATCCCACCCGGTCAGCTTGACACTAACATCTATATCCTCTTGTTTACCGGCTTCAGTCATATTTTTACTTATTACTTCCATCGCACCAAAACGCATCCCCATCATGTTTAGCTTAGACGGTTTACTTTTATTCCCTTGGGGATCACTATTGTTTTTTTCACCACAACCAGCAACCACTACCATTACACCTATTAACATAATAGTTATCACAGTAAAGATAATGTTTCGCTTCTTAGTAGTATTTCTCATCATATAATCTCCTTTCTATCGCCAGGATCCCTATCTGAGGCTTATATTATCCTCAGTTTGAGGGTCAAAAATCTGAACCTTATTAACATCAATAAAAAAAATTGATCGCCTTACCAACCATTGCGCCGGTTTTAGAACCTACTTTAGCTACGAAGGTCTTACCAGATAAATCGAAATAGATAAAAGTTTCTGATCCCATTGGTTCTACGACATCGACAAGAACATCTACTAAGTTTTGATTCTCACCCACCTTTCCAGCATTATTATCTTCGGCAATATGTTCTGGCCTAATACCCAACACCACATCTTGATTAATGTGGTTTTTAATACCTTTAGTAATTTTTTCTTTATTTAAAATAAGACGTATTTTTTCATTAACCAGTAGGTATTTATCGTTCTCTTTAACTAACTTACAATCAACAAAATTCATTGCAGGAGATCCAATAAAACCAGCAACAAACATGTTAACAGGATTGTTATATAGATTGAGCGGTGTATCTACTTGTTGAATCGCACCTTTATTGAGAACTACTACTCTGTCACCCATAGTCATCGCTTCAACTTGATCATGAGTAACATAAATGATGGTTGTTTGTAATCTCGCATGGAGTTTCTGAATCTCTGTTCTCATCTGAACTCTTAGCTTTGCATCAAGATTGGAAAGTGGCTCATCCATTAAAAATACTTTGGGCTCCCTTACTACAGCCCGACCGAGAGCCACCCTTTGTCTTTGCCCTCCGGATAACTGGCTCGGTTTTCTATCCAAAAGATCTTTAATACCAAGCATTTCTGCGGCAATATCGACCCTTTCTCTGATTTCATCCTTGGGTACCTTTCTGAGTGTTAAAGCAAAGGCCATGTTGCCGAAGACGTTCATGTGCGGATACAAGGCATAGTTCTGGAAAACCATTGCTATATCACGGTCCTTGGGGGGAACATCATTTACTAAATCATTATCGATATAAATGTTTCCACTAGTAATGTCTTCCAGGCCAGCTATCATTCGTAAAGTAGTGGATTTTCCGCATCCGGAAGGGCCCACGAGGATTATAAATTCTTTATCTTGAATTTCCAAACACTGCTTATTTACAACTATGTTATTACCAAACTTTTTTGTTACATCTTCCAGCACAACTTTAGCCATGGCTATACCCTCCCCTAATGGTATACCTCTTCGACCTACTCTGGAGCGTATACAATTTCAATTTTATTCCGATGACTTACTTTCAAATTTATCGGCTGAATCAATATATATTTGTCTCAGAACATCCAATCCATCAAAAACCATCCATTCTTCGATGATTTTTTTCTTTATAAACCCTAAAATGTGTAATCCCCACTATCTCCACTGGCTTTCCACTGGGATAACCGAAATAACCTATTCCCTCATTAAGGCCATATAATCTCCATCTAACAGCGACATCCCAGTCGTCTTCTGAATTTCTCTGATTGCAAGTAACCCTATCAATGACAAACCTTGCATTCGGAAAACTAGCAAAAAGACTTATCAACATTCCCTGAATTTGATTGTGCCCAACAAGATCTCTGTTGCAAATAAAGTGAACTGTGGCGTTATCTGCATAAAAATCCTTTACATAGTTGAAAAGTCTCCATTCCCAAACCTTGTTGTACATTTCCAAAATAAATTCTCCGATTTCAAATTTATCATCTTTTTTGGTCATGAAAACATTCGGCATGTATTGACCTTCCATATTTTCACCAACTCCAAAATTCGACTGAAAGGCAGGTGCTTTCTCCCTCCCTTTCATCGCCAACTTCTTAGCAACTTCTACCGGATCGAAACCGAGTTGTTTTACTAAATAGAGGTTGTCTCTTACTAACCATTCCTCATGAATTCTATTGGCAAAAATACAACAGTCAGCAATAGTCCTGTACACAACCTTTCGCCCATTCGCCGGGCCGAAACAACTGTCTTCCATATTGGTTCCCGTTGAAAGTATTCGGTGTGATGAAAAAAAACCAGCCTGGTCATTCCCTGACCAAATAACATTCTCAGCAATGAGTCTCCTGTCAGGAAAAGAGTGTAACGTCTGAAGAGTACCTGATATGACCGAATTTATACCTGTATTAGTTAGAATTGGTGAGTGTACTTTTGATTCATTGTGATAGTATCTATAAATTAAGCCAATCCCTTTTTCTTCCCAGATACGATGGGTGATCTTAAGAATATAATCAACAATATCCGAATAGTCTTCATCAAAACCTTGCATACTTTGCTTACGTGACTTTTTTACTGCCATTTCGTTGTAATCACTGTAGCCAACCCTGTTGACTTCCCAGCTATCGCCGTAGTAAACTTTATTGTTACCTGAGTTAATGCACATCTTATCTAATATTGAGTTATCTTTATTTGCTTTTGTGTCGATGCGTTCTTCCTGATCACTCAACCAACTACTCCTCCTTCAATTAAGTATCCGATTATTTTAATATCTTCATTAATTTATTGATGCAAATATCATGCCAAGCAATTCTAATCACCATCGTCGTTGAAATACTTGACTACAGACTTCATTTGACTTTTCCTCTTCCTTCTTACATCATTAATAAAATTGTAGATTTTTCATTCTTATATGTAATTAATGACATACAATAAAAACACAAAAAACAAATGAACTCCCAATAAGTTAAATAGGTAAAGGTAAATGCGGGAACTGTTACCAGGTTACATATACAAACACTATTGATGAAGCAGTAAAGTAGCTACATGTCATAGAACAGTCAACTTCTTATAAGGTCAAATCTCTAGCATAC
>NZ_CDRZ01000027.1 GCF_000946815.1 Syntrophaceticus schinkii
ATTAGGTGTAAAAAACAATTAAATTAAAAAGTCTAAATGAACAACACTGCAAGAGCAAGGCTCATCAAAATTCCCAATCTTTCCGGCATAATATTCAAGGTAGACCCCATGCAGCTATCATAGCTGCACCTGCGATAGTGGAAACAGAACCGGAGTCATGAAATCTCCAACCTTATATTTTATTAATTTCAGAGGCACCTCCTTTTTTTTAACGCTTTGAGCGCCATCTTGCGTAAGTATCGCACCTATAAATGCCCTTGTCAATATATGGCACGGTTTTGATTGGAAAGCTTTATAGTGTTGTGGCAAATTTCATCTGCCCTCAAGCATAACCCATCCCATCAGACTTCTCAAGTTTCCTTAATTATATCAATAATTATATCAATTATTGTCAAAAAAATCAGCATGCTTGTAGTGTTTGCGACCATTTAAGATACTGGATCAAGTTGATCTCAGTAACACGAAAACCCCTTAATATTTCTGCTAGAGAGCGAGTATTGTCCTATCTCTATCTGTATAATGTTGTTGCTAAATTCTTCGAAAAATATTAAACTTGGATTATTGTACCAGAAGTTTATGTTGCTTTAAGGGTATCTTGTATAAAAGGCAGACTGTGAAATGTTCTGACACCGAAAACGCTTATTATTAAATCTTATCATTAGGAGGTCTGATGTATGAGTACTATCCTGGCTGTCTCATCCAGTCCCCGCCGCGGAGGCAACAGTGAACTGCTGCTGCAGTCATTTAGCCAGGGGGTGCAAAAAGAGGGAGGGGGCATCAACACAATCCGCATCAGCGATCTTGAACTCAGCCCCTGCACCGCCTGTGATGAATGTGCGGCTACTGGAGAGTGTGTTTTACAGGATGATATGCAGAGCATCTACCCGCTGGTTGCTTCTGCTAGGGGTATGGTTATAGCTACGCCGATATTTTTTGGCACTATGTGCGCGCAGCTGAAGATGTTAATTGATCGTTTTCAATGCTGGTGGCATGCTAAGTACAGGCTGGACAAACCCTGGGTGAAGCTGGAGGAAGGGAGACCGGGCTTCTTTCTATGTGTAGGGGCATTAAAGAATAAAGCCTACTCTGAGAGCGCTTTGGCGGTGGCCAAGGTTTTTTTTCATAACGTCAATTATCGCTTTGTGGATTCTCTCTGCTATCGCGGCATAGACGCAAAAGGTGCTATTAAGGAATACCCTGACGCACTGCAAAGTGCTTATGAGGCCGGCCGTCGTTTTGCTGTAGAAGCTTATAAAGACCAGCCACGGGGACGGTGACTTTGGCTGGTCAAACCTTGGACACCACCCAACTGCCTAATCCAGTCAGGCGGGCAATTTGACGAATGGTAATCCCTTCTAGAAGCTTATAAATTATAATCTCATATCATCATCTTCCCGCTGCTTTTTTTTGTTTCAACCAATTGGTTACAAGATAGCAGATCAGAGCAAAAAGAAGGGCGCCTCCGACGGTCCAAATGATCCATCTCGGGAACTTAGATGCGGTTGTCGCTGTATCAGCTCTTTTGGGGATTGCAGCTTCTTTTTTCTTCTTCGATGGTTGTAGAAAGAGGGATCTCCTTTTCATAGTGTTCGCCGTATTCATCCTCATAGGATAAAAGAAGTGTCCCTGAAACTTGGCCCAGTGGTTCAGATTCCACACGAAAGTTGGTTGTTCCTGTTTGGGACTCACCGGGGGGAATAGTGCCAACAAGTACGCTGCCGCCGCTGCTGAGTCCCGGCATTTCAAATTTCAAGAGGGCGTTATAGATGGCGCTCTTGCCGAGATTCATCAGCTTTATCGACAAAGACGGCGTATCTCCCTGTGTCACCCGGACGGGAAGAGAAGGCTCTTCATAGGTGAGGCGTACAGGTTGGCGTACTTGCAGAATAATGCGGTCAGAGGCGCTGATGGCATTGCCATTGCTGTCCTCATATTCCATGGTAATGGTGGCGGGGTGTGGTTTGGACTGCGCGGTCGTAGTGGCGGTTACCCTAAAGCTCCAGGTACAGGAACTGTTTTTGGCAATCTGCTTGTAGTAGGCTGCGCCTGTGCCGGCAGGTAAAATCTCAGCGCTCTCTTCCCAATAGGAAAGCTTGATGTTTTTTACATGTTGTGAGCTGCTGGTGTTTCGTATAGTAACTTTAACTGTTGCACTTTCTCCCGCTTCCAAATAATCGCGGTCCAGCGTATATTTTTCTACCATCAGCTTGGGTTGAGAGGTGACCGCCTGTGCGGGTTCAGGATCAGCAGCAGGGGGGTCGCCGATTTGCTGCGCATCTGCGGCTGATGCAGCATTTGTTTCTTTTGGGCAGACCATTACAGCTGCTGTACATAGGATTAATATGATGATGAAGAAACAAACGATTCTTTTCATCTGAGATCCTCCTTACAACTCACGGATGTTTTCCACGATGCTGCCCCTGAAGATGACACCCACCTTGGAGCGGATATTCAGGCAGCATATCAAAAACAGCAAGACTACGAACAGAAGCGGCTGCCAGACGGGAAGGGCGGTGTTAACGGCCGGGATCTGTTTTGCTGCTAGCAGCCACCTGCACACTGCCAGTTCCGCCACCAGGCCGATGATTGTTCCCCAGCTGAACATGGACACCAACTGCCACAGATATGAGTGCACAATCTCCCGCTCGGAGGCTCCCACAGCACGGATTGTGCCGATCTCACGCTTGCTCGCCCAAATGCGGGCTGATAGGGTGTTGTTCACCATGCTGGCACAGATGGCGAAAAAGAGTATAATCAGCGCGCCTGCGGCGATCAAGAGGCCGTATGTAATTTTTCTGTTCTCTCTGGCAAGGGATACAAAGGAAATGAGATCAGCACCGGCAGTCCGCGCCGTGATCAGCGCAAGGTTTGTGTCCAGATATTCCTCCATCTCCGGGTCGGGGCTCTCGGAGAGAGTGATGGCCAGGGCATCATAGGGAAGCTCGAAGCCGAGCGTACTCAGCCCCGCAGTTGTGGTGATAATATCACCCACCTCGTGATAGAAGTAAGAGGAAAAGTATTTTTGCAGGTCCTTTTCGCCGGCAGTGATTTCAAGGAGCGCGCCGATGGTGACTGTCTTGTCTATCCGCACAACCTTGTCCGGAAGTTTACGTGTTTCCCCACCGGTATGCTCCTCAGGCTCGTCAGTGTACAATAGGCTTAAGGTAAGTGTATCGCCTGCCTGGAACATATTATTATGATATACTGAACTGTAGGCCGTTTCTTTATCAAGTGCATAATCAATGCGTGTGGAGATACTTCCGTTGTCATATTTTTCTTCAATGATGCCATATTTCTCCGGTGCAATGATGAGTATTTCCTCACCGGAGGACAGTATGTCGATATTGATCCTTCCTTGAGATACAAAATGTGAGAGCTTTTCTACAACTTCCGCATCAATACCGCAGCAGTCCACAGTGAGATAATCCTGAGTATAGCCGTATTTGGCCTTGCTCTCCTTGTAGGTATTGTGCAGCAGGGAGTGTGACCGGTGCAGCTCCGGAGTATTTGAAATACCCTCTGTCAGCGGTTCGGGGGAAAGATAGTCAAAATGGCTATACCCGTTCGCAGCCATCATGTAGGGCGTGATCTTGTCTGTGAGTATCTTTACACTGAGGACTTTTTCCCCTGTAACTGTTTTTACAGTGGACAATGCCGCAACATCAGCTCTGTCCTGCTCGGTAATGCCAGGCTTGTGAAACTCGTATTCCATCAGCCAATCTATGGCGCGGCCCTGTTGAAACAGGTGATAGTCGCTGCCATAGTCCGATTTGGCCTCACTGAGGAGCGGGGTTGCCGCGAACACCACCAGCGACAGCAGCATGATGGTCACCACCAACATGGCGGTGACCATGACCTGTTTGTTTTTGTAGAGTGTCAGGTTGCGGCGTGCGATGTGGCGGGAGACGTTAAAAACCTTCTCGCTTTTTACCGTGCTTTTCTTCATTCTGCGGGATAGATCTACATCCCGTATGGCCTGCATGGGCGGTATCTTAGCTGCTTTTCTCAGCGGAATGGAAGCAGCAAACAGAACGCATAGCACACCGGCCGCTGCTACCAGTGCTATGATTAATGCGTTCAGGTGAAAGATGTAGTTTGGACCCAGTATCCTAGTGATGCCCCACACAGTGAGGCAGGCCAACAGCAAGCCGAGAGGGATAGAAAAAACAGATAAAATAAGTGTCTCCCTGCCAAAGATGTTACATATCTGCCTTTTTGTGGCGCCCACTGCGCGCAGCATGCCTATCTGCCGCTTGCGTGATTCGAGGCTGGCGGAGAAGGAGTTGATAATGCCCAGGCAGGCGGCGCACATCAGGATCAGGGCGATGATCATGAAGAACACAGAGGTGGCGATGATGGTATCATCATTGGTATTATTGCTGTTGTTGAGAAATTGGTAGCGCGTGTTCTCAACAGCTGCCCAACCAAAATTGTCATCGATAATCCCATATTTTTCACAGAATGATTTCAGCTGCTCAAATGAAGTATGGGTGCTCTGGGCATAGCGTCCGTAGCAGTTCACGATCTCCTTGCCGCCGGCAGCTATGGGCTCATCCACAGAGAGCACACCCGCAGGATAGTCGTGATATGCCGGGGCACATAAAGCCCACTGATTTAAATAACCAAGCTTGTCAGCGACTATCCCCACTATTGTAAAGGTTTTTTGGACAGGTGAACCCATAAAATCTGTGCCATCCGGGATCAAAAGCGTAAGTGTGATGGTGTCGCCTATACTTGCTTTTGTGCGCAGCCGCGCCAGGGTGCTCCGCTCAAGAGCAATCTCCCCGGCCTTGTTGGGGAGTCTCCCCTCTAGGGCTTCCTTCCCTGCAAGGGTAAGGGCGGTTTCATCAAATCTGGCAATGGAAAAGCCGTTGGCTTTGTTCTGTCCGTCCGGAAGGACATAGCCCATTATTTCAGCTGTCCCATACTCAGATAAAACTCCACTTTCCAGCAATTCCTCCAGCGGCGCATCCTGGCAATTAAAAATGATGGCATCCTGCTTGCCTACACGCTGGTAGTGCTGCTCTTTCAGTGAGGTGAACATGGTGGCAGCGAAAAGGAGGGTAGCAGCAACAAAATAGATGGCCAGCACAATCCCTGATATCAGCAACCTGTATTCTCTGCGTCTGTTTCGGAGATTAGCAATGGCAATGGAGTTTACGGAAAATGAAAGATGCATCATTTACACCTCCTGCCGGCAGCTGTCAAAGGTGATGCTTCCATCTTCCAGTGTGATGATGCGCTCGGCCTGTTCGGCGATGTTCAGGTCATGTGTGACGAGAATGAGGGTCACACCCATCTCTTTACCGACATATTTGAGCAGAGAGAGAACTTCTTTGCCCGTCGTTCCGTCGAGATTGCCTGTGGGTTCGTCTGCGAACAGGATGGAGGGCCTGTTGGCCAGTGCCCGGGCGATGGCGATGCGTTGCTGCTGGCCGCCGGAGAGGGCATTGGGCAGGTGATGCAGCCGGTCTTCGATCCCCAGCAGTTCAATGAGCATGGCAATGTATTTTTCATCGGGATTTCTCTTGTCAAGCAGCACAGGCAGCAAAATGTTCTCATAGGCGGTCAATTCCTGTACAAGATTATACGCCTGAAACACGAAGCCAAACCTGCGCCGGCGCAGAATAGACAGCTGATTATCGTTATAGGCGAAGAGATCTTCACCCTGGTAATACACCTTTCCTGATGTGGGATACTCCAGCCCGCTGAGAATATGCAAAAGTGTCGATTTGCCCGAGCCGCTGGGGCCTCTCACTGCGCAGAATTCTCCCTGTTCAAAGCTGGCGGTGATGTTGCGCAAGGCATGAACGGTGTTCTCGCCGTTTGCATAGGTTTTTGATAGGTCACAGCAGTTTAAAATTTGCATGGTTTTACCCCCTTGCGACTGATCCTATCAGCTGAATCTTTCATTTCCCTGACGATTGTCTTACATTTTCGCAAGGTTAGCCTATGGCCAGGATTCCGTCCAATTTAGGAAAACAGAGGGTGATTTTTAAACCCTGTGCTGTATTTTCCGCAAAGATCGTTCCATGATGCCTTTCCACAATGGTTCTGGTAATGGCAAGCCCGATGCCGGCGCCTCCTTTTTGTGTACGGGAAGAGCGGTAAAACCGGTGAAATAGTTTGGGCAGTTCTTCTTCCGGTATCCCTTTGCCATCATCTTCAACAGTTATGGTGATGGAAGAATCAGCAGCTGCGAGGGAGACCTGAATCCTGCCGTTTGGGGGTGTGTGTCTACAGGAATTGACCAGAATGTTCTTCAGCGCTTCACCCATCCAGTAGGCATCACAGCGCATGGTCACTTTGCCTGTGACGCAAAATGCTTTTTCGGGATACAGGGGCTGGAGTTCTTCCCATACTTGCTTGGCCAACTCGGAAAAATCGTGCAAAGCAAAATTCATCTCATATATGTTGGCGCGGAGTTTTTCCAGCCGCAGCAGTGAAGAGATCAGATGCTCCATGCGCTCGATCAGCACGAGCTGTTTGGGGGTATGGGCACTGGAATTGTAATCGTTATCCATCTCGCAGTAGAGTCTCAGCGCTGCAAGCGGTGTTTTGAGCTGATGTGAAATGTCGGCAATGAAGTCGGCGTTTTTTTGCATTTCCTGCTGCCTGTTGTTGTGCTCCAACAGCAACCTGTTTTCCAGTTCGACCACATTATTTTCCAGCAAGGAAAAGGTGTTGTCGCTTGTACTGAATTTGGGGGTTTCATCCCTTCCTTCGAGAAAATCCGTTAATTGCTCATGCAATTCGCAGATGGTTTTCTTTTGCTTCCTCGACACGCAGAAACAGAGCATAAGTGCTGCAACACCTGTGAGAAGCAGTGCAAGCCCAACCCATTTTGTTATTCCCACAGAAGAGTGATTTAAATATGCCCCCAGGGCTGCTGTGAGCCCGGCGAGTAAAGCGATCAGTTTCATGCCTTATCCTCAACCCACTGATAGCCGATGCCACGCACAGTTCGGATATAGGTGCCGCCGATCTTCTCGCGCAGCCGGCTGATATGTACGGAAAGGGTGTTGTCATCTATAAACAGTCCTTGATCATCCCAGATGGTTTGCAGCAAGAAAGTTCGTGTCACTACTCTCCCCGGGTTGCGAATCAGAATGGATAACAGCTGAAATTCCGTCGGCGTCAAAAACAATTGTTCATTTTTGTAAAAGACGCTCATCTTTTGCAAATCAATGCGCAGCCCGTCCTTTTCGTAGACAACAGGCTGGTTTCTCCTGAGCAGTGCACGGATGCGGGACAGCAATTCCAACAGACGGAAAGGCTTTGTTACATAGTCATCCCCTCCTGCATCCAGCGCCCGTACAATTTGAATTTCTTCGTCCTTTACAGTTAAAAACAAAATGGGAGTATCTTTCCCCCCGCTTCGCCAATGGGCGCATAGATCAAGCCCGTTGCCGTCCGGAAGCATGATATCCAGAATAATTAAGTGATAATCGTTCCCTGCCATCAAGCATTTTGCCTCACCGCATGTGCTTGCGCAATCGACAGAATATCCTTCCCGCCGGAGCAACTCACACAGGCCATCCTGCAAAAAAGCGTCATCCTCTACAATGAGCAGTTTTATCCTGCCACGGGGACGGTGACTTTGGCTGGTCAAACCTTGGACACCACCCATCTGCCTAAACCGGTTAGGCGGGCAATTTGACGAATGGTAACCCCTTCTATAGCCTTAAATTGCCTCAAAATCTGGTCACGTTCCCCAGGGTGCATTTTCATCAGGCAAGCTATTGGCTTCCCGCCCAATAATACACCCGCCAGCATAAAGAACTCGCTGTCTGACAACGGAATGACATTTTCAATGTCGAGGCATCTATCGCTATTTGGAGTGTTTATGAACCGTAACAACTGCTCGCGTCCGCCCATCACGCCCAGGCTAAAAGCGGTGTCCACCAGCACCGAACCCCGTTGAGCAGCGCCAGCATAAGCCGCGTAGCTACTCCAAGGGTATTCACAGCAGTGCCGCGTTATTTCAGCTTTCACAGGGTTTTGATGAATGTAACGTAAAACGGTCAAAAAATATGAATCATCCTCAACAACCTCGCTACGAAAACGCCCTTGAAATAGGTGTCCAACACGTTCATATTTGCAGTTAAACCAGTAGACATAAGAGGAACCGATCCGCTTCAGTGTATCCCCGATAGGCTCTTCAAGTTCCTGCAAGAGAAGATGGACGTGATTGTCCATCAGGCAATAAGCATGAATAAGGAAAGGAGCACTTTCTTTTACCTTAGCCAGAACCTCTAAATAGCGCGAGCGATCTTTTTCCTCATGAAATATTGGTTCTTTATTAATGCCTCTAACCATTACGTGATATATGCCGGTTGTACTTTGCTTTCTAGGTAGCCTACCCAATGTGCCACCCCCCCAAAAAAATCAAATAAGGAATTTATTGCGCACAGTGTCGCATGTACATTAGTTCACCACTGAGGGAAGTTTTTCCTTTAGGCGATGCTTATTGTTCTATGATAGTAGAGTGGTGATACCTGCCAAAGTCACCGTCCCCGTGGCTGGTCCTTACCATTTTGATAGAACGGGAGTTTTCGCTAATGGCAGATTGCTGCCAGGATCTAAACACCGGTGATATGTTACCGGCACCCTGCCTTATCCCACCGGAAGTGGCTGTAAAACGTACCGCCCGTGAGCATGATGTCCTGAGTCTGTTACTTTCCGGGTTGAGCAGCAGAGAGACAGCAGCAAAGCTTCACCTCAGCGTTTCCACTGTTGAAGGCTACCGCAAGCAAATATACCAAAAGCTTGGTGTGAAAGGTGGCATAAAAGGGGTCCTTGCCTTGCTCAGTCGCTGAGTATGGTTCATCAGCTTGAGGCTCGCTTCTGATTGATCTCTGTAAAAAAGAAAGAATAAAACCCCCAGTTCTGGGTGTTTACAGTATATACCTTTGATGTTAGTCTATAGGCAAAACTTTGAAACAAAGAGATGTTCGTTGATTATCATTGTAATAACAGGAGTTGGGGTTACTTGCTGGTTCAACTGGTATCAGCCGAAATTACTGGAAAAGGGTCAAGAGGGCAAAATTATTTGGCGAAGAAAGGAAGTGGATGTGTGTACATATAAAACTGCAAAGCAGTGTGAAGACTATCATATGAGTTTCCGAAAAACTACTTAATCTGTACGAGGAGGATAATTTATAGTGATTGTATTGGGTAGTACATAGTGTGAAAAGAATAATTGGAGGGATAGAAGTCATTATGGTGTTAAATAAAAAACAAATATTGTGTTATTTATGTTTATTATGTGTGTTTCTTTTTAAATTAACAATTATAGGAAAACATGTAGAGGCTGCAACTCAAGTCGATGGATATAAGCATTTTAAGCATAATGCGTATAATCTTCAATGGGGCTATAGATGTTTTGAATATAGTAATGATTATATTTGCACGGTTATAACCGGGTTTTCAGGAGGAGGGTATACTTATAAAGCAGCGACTAATCAGGATTTAGCTTCATATAAAACTCCTGCGGATATTATTTACCCTCCGTTAATAGGAAATGGAACGGTTGTTCTCCAAGGTGTTTATCTTCTAAATACAAGCAATAATGTTGTAAATAGTCTTGGCAATGAATCTTTTAATAATGGTACAATTAATTGGAGAATTGTTCCAGGCGGGACATTGTGGTTATTAAGCAGATACAGTTACACTTGGTTGGAAGGTATACCAAATGCTACTTACCGTATACAAGTTGGAACTACATTTGCTTTACCTTGCTCTTGGTATCCTTTTTTATGGACCGATTACACATATACACCGTGGTTTTAAACTAATAAGGAACCGCATAACGGAATGGATAATATAGTAACTTACAATAGGAGGTTTTATTTTATGGAAAATAAGTACGCAAAATTACTCAAGTGTGCCGTGGTTTTCGTTATTATCATTCTTGCAGTATTGTCAATTATGATTACGGGGGTTATCAATGATAAGGATAACGAGCAAAATAATGCTCTTTATGCAAAAGATCGCCCAACACTCGATGATGTTTTTGAATCTACAGGAGAATATGTACGAAACCATAAGAATCTATTAAAAGAAGCAACTAAGAGTTTGAAAACATTTAAATATCCGGATCATCTTGTGGTTGCACAGATAGGAGATGTTCCCCTTACGATAAGTGAATTGGAATTCAGGAAAGGTTTATACGCCTCCGTCAACCCTGCAAAAGGGACCAATGATATTTTCAATGAATTAGTAGAGAATAAGATATTTATTAATGAAGCTGTACAAAGAGGGTTTCTTCCCACAAATGCAGAAATTGATGAATTTCTGTCTATACATAAGGAAAAATACAAATCGGACCCGGAGTACCGAGATGGTGTTGATAAACTGATCCAGAGTTGGGGTATTTCAGAAGACGAGTATTGGCAGGAATACGAATGGTATAATGCATATCAAATTATTGTAATGGATAAGGTTTATAAAGATGTGATTAGTGAAGCGGAAAATAAAAGTAAACTCCCTATAATAGGAATAGGCGACAATAATTCAGAGGTGATGAAAAAACAGGAACTACAAAAATCCTACTGGGTTCAGTATACAATGAAACTCAAAAAACAGGCAGACGTTAAAGTAAATAATAAATTTGTCAACGAACTTAACTTTGATCCAAATAAGTGGTATTCATCTTAAAAGAATTGTTACAACCTGCCAGAGGGTGTTCCTCTGGAGACAGGGCTTTCTTAAGCAGGGAAAAAGAAGAAAAGGAGTTATTTTAAAGTATCATCCAAGTTATTATTATCAAATAATGGTATAATTATAGCAAACAGATCTTATGGGAGTTGCCAGATATGTTAACTGAGGTCTTGGACAATAACGGATGGTATCTTTGTGGGGCTGTGGGTCACAGCAAACTAATGCAGCAGTATTACCTGGCAGGGGGAACCGCGCTAGCCCTTCAGCTAAACCATCGAAAATCTTACGACCTGGATTTTTTCCGGATAGGAACTCATGAGAAGATTGACTTTAACGGAATTCTGAAGGATCTAAGAGATATATTTAGAAAAGAGGATATATCTGTTGAATTACGGAAAATAGACCAAACAATCATTGAAATTAGCGGGACAAAAGTAACGTTTTTAGCATATCCTTTTCCACTTGTAAACCCGCTTGTAGAAGGCCAAAAACCATCAAAATATCTATCTGGTATTAAACTGGCACATCCATTGGAGATAGCCCTGATGAAGGCTTACGCTCTAGGTAGGCGTATTACTTTTAGAGACTACATCGATCTGTATTTTCTTTTTAAGCACAGGTTAGTAAGCATTGAATATATTCTGGAAGAAGCCCCGAAGAAGTTTATGATTGGCAAGGAGACAGTTTTCTCTCCAAAGTTGTTCCTGCAGCAGCTTGTATATACGCGAGATATACAGGATAAAGAAGCTGCGATTGATACTCTACTGGGAGAAAAAGTAGGCAGCAATGATATCGAAGAATTCTTGCGTCAGGAAGTAATGAGTTTCTTAAAAAACAATCCGGTAATTAGAAATGGAGGGTGTTAATGAAGTTGCCAGATAGTTTTAAGCGACTATTTAGAAATTATAACTTCCAGAAAATAGACACTGAAAAACACGATAAAATGATTATTAAGACAACACTGGTTCTCGGTACATGGGAGCAGATCTTGTGGCTTTTTGAATTCTACGGGAAGAATAAAATCGGTGATGTTTTTCGTGAGGATCTGAATGGTTTGAGAGAATTGCCGGAACCGGTTGTTAATCTATGGGGATTGTTATTCCTAGATGAGCAACAAAACGTTGATGAAATGGAAAGGCAAGAGGCCGAGAGCAAGCTGAAAAAATGGAGTTGTCGACGCTGGGTGCCGATTGACTTTGTTATATAAATAAAGAAATCTTCTCCTAAAAGAGCCGATCTATCTGGATGCTACTGCAAGCGTCTACGCTCTACAGAAACATCTTTTAACATTCTTATATTCATGTTTACTGGCATCCCAATCCAGAGAGTCCTTCAGGAACCTTTACTTCATCTATTACTTCCTTTTTTTGAGCTTATTTTATTAACAGCGATATATCCCGCCTTATGTCCGGTTGAGCTACGCCACTCTGCATAGCATCGTCTGCCTGTATATGAGGCGGGCAGGCATAAAATATGAAGGCAGCCCAAGGCACGGTCCACACGCGCTCAGGCACAGCTTGGTGGGAATTCTGCTTGAGAAAAAAACACCAGTTCCCGTCATTGCAGAAGTACTCGGACATCGTAACACGAAACGCTGATGCTGAAACATATTGACAAAGATGTGGTTATCGGTTTTCTGAATTGGATTGAGCAGGACAGAGGGTGCAGCACCTCCTCAAGGAATGTTCGCCTGGCAGCACTGCATTCATTTTTTAGGTATCTGCAATACCGCGATCCGGCAGACATCTATACATGGCAAAGCATCCTTGCAATCCCGGTCAAGAAAACCGTCAAACCATCAATATACTATCTTACAATCGAAGGGGTTCGGCTTATTTTTGCCGAACCTGACCTGACGACACAAAGCGGACGCCGTGACTTGGCAATGCTTGCGCTGCTGTATGATAGTGGTTGCCGCGTCCAGGAACTGATCGACCTGCGACCATCCATGGTAAGGCTGGAAAGCCCCAGCACTGTAAAACTTATCGGCAAAGGAAACAAAGCACGTATCGTCCCATTGCTGGAAGGCCAGCTCAAACACCTACGTATCTACATGAAGGAAAACAGGCTTTTGGAGCCATATGCGAATATGTACCCCTTATTTAGCAATGCCAGAGGTGAAAAGCTTACCCGCGCCGGGGTGAATTACATCCTAAATAAATATGTGCATAGAGCCCGAATAAAAAATCCCTTCATTAGTCCCTGACAAGCTGAGCTGTTATTGCCTCCGGCATTCGCTAGCGATGCACCTTCTGCAAGCTGGAGTTAATCTTGTTTACATACGAGATATCCTTGGCCATGAATCAGTAGGAAAAAGCGGGAAGATCCTCACGCCAAAAAGTGAGAGTTGTCTACTTCACAGGACATAATTAGTAATATATAATTTTTTTGAACGAGGGAACAAATTCTGGAAGATATTAATCGTCGCTGGATCGCGTTGATATCGAAGGATGTTATAAATCAGATGAGCTTTGTAGCACAAACAAAGTGTGAAAGGGCGAAGCTGTATTTAAATAGGACAGGGTCTGTGTACTTGCAAGGATTTGGTCGAATTTAGCAACAATTTTATCACCTTAGATAGACATACAGTAGATATTACTTGAACCCTAGCACCACCTCGGAGGGTAGAGTTTGAAAAGGCTCAATAGTTTATGTATTATTGAGAGCATCAAGAGGGTCTGGTAATCTGGAATACGTGAGTTTTACACAAACAAATGTCGTATAGTATGACTATATAAGACAATTAACAAGGAGAGTACCTATGCTGCAAAGTGAAAAAGCCATCCTGGCAAAAGGGTTATACCGCGCCTATAACGGCACCATCGCTGTGGATGGTATTTCGTTTGCAGTTGAACCAGGCCGGATATTCGGTTTTCTGGGTCCTAACGGCGCCGGCAAGACGACGACTATCCGTATGCTGACCGGACAACTGGCACCTACCAGCGGCACAGCTTACGTGGCCGGATGCAACGTCCTCACTCAACGGACCGCACTCAAACAGCGTATCGGTGTTGTCTTTGAAATACAGAATCTCTATGAACGTATGTCTGGATACGAGAATCTGGCGTTTTTTGCTCGTTTGTACCGCGTTGAGAAAAAACGCATCTGCGAGGTGCTTGAACAGATTCAGTTGGTCGGTCGTGAGCATGAAGCAGTACGCCGTTATTCGAACGGCATGAAGCAACGCTTGCTTATCGCCCGTGCGCTCCTGCATCGGCCACAGGTGCTCTTTCTCGATGAGCCGACGCGAGGTCTGGACCCGGTCATGGCGCAACAGATTCGTGCGGTCATTGTCGATTTGAAACAACAAGGTGTGACGATTTTTCTCACGACACATTATATGGAAGAAGCCGACCAGCTCTGTGATCATCTGGCGATTATTGACCGGGGGAAAATTATCGCACACGATACACCCAAGCTTCTCAAACGACAGGCGTTACTAAACCTGCGTTGCATCAAGCTGACTTTGCATGACGAGCAGCAGATAACGCTTTGTCTTGATGACCGAAAGGATAACAAACGGCTATGCGAGTTGATTGAGGCCGACCATGTGCTAAGCATCCATTCACAGGAGACAACACTGGAAGATATCTTTATCCGACTAACTGGAAGGAGCCTGGTGCAATGAATCGTCACGTCGTCCTGGCCATCGCGCGAAAAGATCTTGTTGATGCGATTAAAAACTCTTATATTTTGATCGCCATCATACTGCCGGTAGGCCTCTCAATACTATTTAAACTGATTTTCCCGGCAGGGGACTTGACACTGAGTGTGAGCGTGTACGATCCGGGTGATTCACAACTGGTCGCTCAGATGGAGAATCAATCCAACGTTCATATCATCAAGGCTGTCTCGCCGGATCAAGTCCGGCAGATGACGGACGAGAGGGAGACCATCGGAGGCCTGGTTATCCCTGCTGACTTTGATCGGGGTGTAGCTGCCGGCGATCAACCGGATCTGCAAGTGTATGTTAACGATCGAGCCGGGATCGGTGAGCAGATTGCTTTTCAATCCTTGATCCAAGAAAAAGTATGGGAATTAGTTGGCCAAGAAGTGCCGGCTCGCCTTATCGTGACCCGCTTGTCTAATCCAACTGAGGAAAATTCTCCCGGCCTCGACCCAGGATCAGCTTTCTTGGTTATGTTGTTGGTGATGGCGTTGGCAATCGTCGGTACGTTCGTTGTGCCCATGTTGTTGGTCGAGGAGAAAGAAAAGAAAACCCTGCTGGCCTTGCAAGTGTCACCGGCCGGCGCGAGCGATGTGGTCGCTGCCAAGTCGTTGGTCGGACTGTTTTATGCATTGCTTATGGCGTTAATCATCCTTACTCTTAATCAGGGCTGGCAGGGCCAGTGGCCGCTCACACTACTGGCCCTGGTTCTGGGGGCACTGCTAGTCGTCCTCATCGGTCTGCTGATGGGTAGTTTGTTTAACACCGTTAATGAAATAAATACCTGGAGTAGCGTCGTCATATTGGCTCTGATGGTACCAAGTTGGACGACGATGCTACAAATGCCGGACAAGGTGGAGACTTTTTTACGCCTGCTCCCCACCTACTACCTGGGTCAACTAGTCACAGCCTCAACCACTGGCCAGGTCGTATGGAGTGAGTTTGGACTGCAGATCAGCATAATGGTTGTGTGTATCGTCGCCGTTTTTGGGGCTGCGGTATGGGGCATACAACGTGAACGAGTGCGCTGATGTCCCTACCAACAAAAATTCCTCAATTCTATCGATTATTTCGGGGGCCCTTTTTTAGCGGCCTGCGGCCGCCCCGGGTTTGCGAACGCCTTCATAGTCAAGGTCTTCGTCTAAAAGCTCCAGGCGCCCCCGGGCTACGGTCTTTTCGACTAAATCTAACAGGGAAGCAATTCTACGGTCGCCGCCGTGGCCCCATTTTAAAGATTCAAAGCCGGTGTAAAGTCGCCTTTTCCGCTCATCCAACAGGCTGAACAATATCACGATGGCTGCTTTTGCTTTACAGGTGAGGAGTTTGGAAGAGCTTGAGCGCAGAGAGAAAGAGAGTTTTAAAAAGCTGCTGCCGAGGGAACAGAAGCCAAAGAGAGATTTTCGGTAATAAAATATAAGAAAAAATAGCGCTCCTAAAAACAGCCGTTGCAACGGCTGTTTTTTATACCCAAACCCCGTTTATACATCAATACAGCCCGTTTGTGTTGTGTTTTGATCCTGTTGGGATGACGGGCAGGAGAATAATTTTTCGGTGTTTAATATACATTGCAACACCCGGTAGGATAATTTGCCAGGGACATCATAGTTCCCTTTTTCTCTATTAGTTTCCAATTAATTTCATAAAAACCTGCATTCGATTACCTTTTCCTTTAAAACTAGGGCTTGCGGTCATAGCAAACACGTGGTAAATTGTCACAATAATGTGTAGTTATAGCAGGAAATCGGAACTATTTTTACGAATTGTTGAAGTGTTATGATATATAACCAACGACATAGATCGAAAGGTGATTGGTGATGCCTTTCTTGCGGGAATCAAATTTAAGGGATTATATCCGCTATTTCTGCACTCCCGAAGAGCTTAAAGCCTCTTACCTTCAGTGCAGTTTTCTAAAGGTGTCACCGGAGTTAACAAAGCCCCGAAAGATCCTTGAGCCAGCTACACTCGTGTCGCACCTTAAAGTTTGTGCTCACCTTCTTGACCTTGCTGATCAGTATATTGCCCCTCTAAGTTATGCTGGCATGCAAAACAACTGCTACATCTACATTCTCTGTGATCCGAAGCTAGTGACACTTAAAATATTCACTTCTCCGGGGTTTCTGGCCGACATCGAAGAAGTCGGTGTTAGACCCGGTACATTCTTTACGAAGGAAAGCTGCGGCACCAATGCTTTAGCTCTAGCGCGGGAGTACAGGCGTCTTGTTGCTGTTCGGGGTGAGCAGCATTACTGCCGATTATTTAAAGATTGGTGGTGCGTTGCAAGTCCACTAAAAGATCCGGAAGGCGAAATCTTTGGCTACCTCGACATTTCGATGCATGCTGAGAAAGAACTGGGCTTAGCTGTTGCACACCTGCAGACACTTACCATTTTGATCGAACGGGAGTTTTCGCTAATGGCAGATTGCTGCCAGGATCTAAACACCGGTGATATGTTACCGGCACCCTGCCTTATCCCACCGGAAGTGGCTGTAAAACTTACCGCCCGTGAGCATGATGTTCTGAGTCTGTTACTTTCCGGGCTGAGCAGCAGAGAGACAGCAGCAAAGCTTCACCTCAGCGTTTCCACTGTTGAAGGCTACCGCAAGCAAATATACCAAAAGCTTGGTGTGAAAGGTGGCATAAAAGGGGTCCTTGCCTTGCTCAGTCGCTGAGTATGGTTCATCAGCTTGAGGCTCGCTTCTGATTGATCTCTGTAAAAAAGAAAGAATAAAACCCCCAGTTCTGGGGGTTTACAGTATATACCTTTGATGTTAGTCTATAGGCAAAACTTTGGCAAAACTTTGAAGGGGGGTGTTCATCAAGGGGAGGGTTTAAATGCACAGGCTGCTGTCGGTGCGCATTCCTATGTTGGTGCGATGCAAGCTGTATATTGGACTGTGCATTGGGGTAATGGGAAGACGTCTTCTGGGGCTGCGTTTCCGTTTTCTTCAACTTGGAGCGGCCAAAAAGTTCACCGGTATAATAGCGCCGGATTATACACAACTATGCTGAGCGGCTATGCGATATCTGGCAAAAAAGTACTTCAATTTTTATGTCCGATATCAACAGTTTATGTGTATTAAATCGTATATTTTACAGACTCGGATGGATCTAAATTTAGGGTTAGGAGTAAAGGATTCTGCTGGCCTTTACTCCTAATCTTCTCTCTTTTGTTGCAAGGAGGTAAAACAATGTTTGAGTTTTTTGAAGTCACGAAAAAATATCGAAATCAGGAGGCGTTAAAACAGCTGCGGTTTGCTATTGAGCCAGGGGTAACAGCTGTGGTGGGACCCAACGGGGCAGGTAAGACCACACTGTTTAACATTTTAACAGGACGCATCTCCCCAACAGCAGGGGCTGTAAGTTTTAAGAAACAGCCTGTGGAGAATATTCGTGGTTCCTTGGGCTATTTGTACGAAGATCCCCCTTTTTATCCTTACTTGACCGCGGAGACTCAGTTAGGATATTTCAATGCCCTTCGTGAATACCCAGTGAAAGCACACGAGATATATGAAGGTATAGAAAGATGGGGTGTTCCGTCAAAGGGGAAGAAGATTAAAGAATTTTCCCAGGGCATGCGCAAGCGACTGGGTTTGGCCAATGCCTTTCTGGGGGATCCTCAGGTTGTTATCCTGGATGAACCGTTTAACGGCTTGGATTTGGAGGGGCAGCATTTGCTGGAAGACACCTTTGATCCTTACCGCTCCGAAGATAGATTCCTGATCTTTTCCAGCCACCAATTGGAACGCATTACACTGCTCGCCGATCGCATTGTCATACTTGACCAAGGCAGGCTGGTTTACGCCGGTGAAACAAAGGAATTGGCAGAACAAGCTGCCAAAGTAATTTTCTATCTGCCCAAGGATATTCCAATGGACCTGCTTTGTATTTCTTTGGTTATAGAAAGCGGTGAAAGGGGGGCCTGGGTAACGGCTACGGTTAGAAAGGACAAGGCCACTCATTTTTACAGCATCTCTCTGAGCATGATATTACCCCACAAAGCAGCCGGTTGTTAATTCCAGAGCTGGAACATATGCTGGAGGAAAAACAGACTTCGGGGGGGTCCAAATGACAGGCAGCGGGCTTTTACGAGTCATACAGGCGGAGATAAACCGGGTCGTGCGCAAACCTTTTATTTACATCATTCCACTGCTATTTCTAATATATGTGATCCCTGATGAAGTCGGTGCGTATAATAGGGCTTTGGCCTTTTATACTGGTACGATTGAAATGCCCCCTGGAGTACCAAACCCTTTTTCCGGAGTTGATTTGTCACAAATGCTGTACTGGTTTCGATGGGAGAATATCCTCACCTCCGCAGGGGCGACATGCCTTGCCGGATTGGGGGGGACTTCACTTGTTGGATATGTTGGTGCCGTGTGGTTTGCGGATGATTTACAGACAGGTGTAAATAAACAGATTGCTGTACTGCGAAAGCGCCTTATGCTGGTAATCTCAGGCAAGTTTCTGACCCTTGCCCTGTACATGGCCGGCATCTTGATTTTTGTAGCGCTCGTTTCAGTGCTGACGACACTGTTTTTAAGTGAGATACCGGGCCGCGAACCGGCTGCCCTATTACGCTGGATACCCCTTAGGAACATTATGCTTTGCAGTATAATGGCGGTTATGTGGGCAAGTCTGGTCGCCATGATTACCCTGCTGAGCCGCTCACCTGTTTTAGGGGCCGCTGTAGGTGTTGTGTGGCCTCTTGTGGAGACTGTGGGACTGATTACGGGAAATAGCAAGATACAGTTGTTTCTGGCGAAAATAACCCCCATTAGTACTATCCATTCCCTTCTCGCCTTCATTTATGATCGTTTCTCATGGGTGATCGATTCAACTCCGGTGGTTCTGTGGACAACATCTCCTCCCTTAACAAGAACCATGGGAACTGTTTACGGGATGGAAGCACTGGTGCCTTTTCTTTTACCTTTTTCCTCATTATTGACAGTGCTTGTAGTATATAGAGAAAATTTCATTCTAAAAAACTCATTGAAATCAAGGTTTTGAAGGCCTAAAATAAAGGCTTCACCCCAACTTTTGCCGAATTATAAGGTAAATCAAACCAAATAAAGCAAAAGTGGAAAGGGATGAAGCTACCTTGTATATTCGACAACAGTGCCTGATTTCCTTCGAAGATGCATTAAAAATGCAACCTGAAACTAGATCATGGAAAAGATTTTTAGCACCCTTTGATTTGAAACCAATAATATCCAGGC
>NZ_CDRZ01000028.1 GCF_000946815.1 Syntrophaceticus schinkii
CATATCACAGTATTGAATATGCCGTTAACCTCACAAGCTGCTGCAGATCAATGAAACAAAATAACTCTACACCGACCCTGGGGACTGATATCGGTGGTGTAGCTGAGCGAGGGAGTATGATTACTCTGGAAGCCTTAAACATACTTAAAGAGAAGGGATATCACGTCAATTGGGAGTGCATAGGCCACTCAGATGAGTCGCATCAAAAGAGACTCTTTGAAATTATTGATGGATACGAATTAAAGGGAGTCCAGCTGAGGGGCTATCTCTTGCCTGCTGAAGGCTGGCGGATTATTGCCCGCTGTCATATAGGATTGGCTCTTTTGAAACCGATCCCCAATTATTATGAATCATACCCCACGAAACTGTTCGAATACATGGCTCTGGGGCTGCCTGTGATCATATCTGATTTTCCGTTGTACCGCAGAATTGTTGAAAAAGAGCAGTGTGGGCTCTGTGTTAACCCAGAATCCACAGAAGAGATCGCCCAGGCTGTTCAGTGGCTGCTTGATAACCCGGGTGAGGCAGAAGCTATGGGAAAGCGTGGGCAAGATGCCACACTGGAAAAGTATAACTGGGAGCAAGAGCAGAGCAAATTATTAGATTTCTATCGATCTTTATTGGAAAAATAACTGGGACAAAAAGAGATCGGTTTTGCTTGAAACCTAGATTCCCGGGAACACGTAACGAGGATGGTATAAACCCGCATAAATATTGGAAAGTGACATCGTTATGTGTTTTTATCATAACGATGGTTTTTAAAGACAGCTGAGGCTTTAAACCCTTGATTTTATTAGATTTTAGCTGGATCCTCGTTATGAATCGGCGGGAATCCAGGTTGAAAATAAAAACAGGGACCAAAAAAAGAATCGGCTTTACTGGAAAAATAAAAACCGGCCCAAAAAATGGACCGGTTTAATAACAGGATTAGTGCAGCTCTGGGCAATAGAGCTGCTATTCTTTTACCATCGTCCAGTTAGGAGATATAGGTTCTGTTGTATCAGCATGCCCTAAGATGGACTCCTGTTTCTTCCCTTCTAGGAGAAACTGTACTTTATCAATATCCGGCAGTTTGACCAGAGAATTGGTGATCGAGTAGAGTGTCATCGCCTCTCCTGCCGAGCCGCCCCAATGCTTGGTCTGGAATTCCTTGTTGAAGTTCACATAAGCCACACCATCCACAACTTCAACAGAGATCAGTTTTGCTTCCTTCGGCACAGTCATAAAAAGGTCGGCATTGCGCGGCCCCTTGATCAGTTCAGCTATCACGACTTCCTCCAGTTTATTGTTTCCTACCACTACCTCCCGCTTCTCCGGAACCAGGTACATTGCCTCTTTGTCCCCGAAGTAAAGAGTGACCTTTTCTTTGGTCTCTTTAGGCTCTGCACTTATATCAGGTTTCGATGTGCCGTTTTTCTGTTCATTTTCATCTGTTGACTTAGCTATTTTTGTTTGGTTGTTCGGTGGCTGCTCAGAGGTTTCCTGGTTCTTGCATCCGGCAAGAGTAAAAAGAACAGTCAGTGACAGGATCAGCATTCCCATTCCGATTTTCCAGGCCAGCCGTCTGCTCAACATATGACACCCCTCCTTTTTTTGACACACTATGAGGACGCTAAACAGAGTATAGCAGGTAAATGTTTCAGGAGTATCAGAGAATGTTACAAATTTATTACAGGATCACATATACAGAATCATATATAGTGTTGAAGTTTTTGATGAATAAATCTGTGTTTTTAAATTGTAGTTTCCCTAGAAATACCAACCACTGCTTTGTATAAAAATATATTTGTATTATTCTTGTTTGAAAACTTAATTCCTGTCTGATTTTGCTTTCCCCGATATATAGTAAACCAGAAAGTATTTGATTGTATTTTGTAGCAGTGGGGGGCTCGGGTACAAGTATCAAAGGAGTGATCATTATATACGCCGGGTTTCAGATATTATTGGCTGCTCAGTAGTTTTGCTCAAATGGCAGGGTATGACTGATGTTTAGGAAAACGAACCTCAAATGTAGTTCCTTGCCCGGGCTTACTTTTCACATCGATTGTTCCCCCATGGCAATGCACCGCCTGGCGTGTAATAGCCAGACCAAGTCCAGTGCCCCCGGTTTCGCGGTTGCGGTCCTCATCTACTCTGTAGAATCTGTCGAAGATTCGGGGAAGATCCTCTGCAGAGATGCCGATCCCAGTATCCGTTACCCTGACCACAAGGGAGTCCTCTTCAATATCTGCTGTTACCGTAACCAGGCCGCCCCTGGGAGTGTAGCGTATGGCATTGCTGATAAGGTTAAGAAAGATGCAGGTAAAAAGGTCCTTGTTCAACTGCCATAACACCTCTCCATCAGATCCAACCTGTACCTGGATGTCGATGCCTTTTTGCAGAGCTTCTCCTGCAGTCAAGCCTTTGATGTGTCTAAGGAGTTCCCCTACCAGGTAGTCATTGAAAGAAACAGAGTGGTCGGGGTCCTGTAGTTTAGCCAGCTGAAACATGTCATTGACAAGAGCAGCCATCCGGTCGACCTCAGAGCTGATGTCTTGGAGAAAGTCTCTGTAGACTGCCGGATCCTGTTCTTGGCTGTCGATGAGGGATTGAGAAAGGACCTTGATGGAGCTGAGGGGTGTTTTTAGTTCATGAGAGGCATCTGACAGAAAATGGCGCAGTGTGCGGTCAGCCTCCTCCAATTTAGCTGCCATATCATTAAAATCCTCTGCCAGCAGGCCGATTTCGTCTTTGCTGTTGATACTGACGCGTTGGTCAAGGTGCCCTTCTGATACCCTGCGCACCGCAGCTGCAAGCCTATTGATCGGGCTGGCGAAGTGTGCTGCTAAAAGCAGGCTGACCAGAAGTGCCGCCAGCCCCCCCACTGTAGAATAGAAACTCATCAATCTGCGGATTCCTTCCAGGTCAGCGTAGATCTCTTCCAGGCTGGTTACCAGCATTACCGCTCCGGCTGTTTTTTCATCACGGATGATCGGTACAACAGCATAAAGCACCCGCTCACCGTTTTTCAACTCGTGAACACCGGTTTTTTCTTGCCCTTTCAAGGCTAACTTCACTTCTTCAAAGGTTAGGCTCCGTTCTTCTAGCCATTCTTCAGCAAAGGAATCAGCAGCAACCTTTCCCTTCCTGTCAAGGACGATGATCCTGGACTGCATCTGTTCGCTATACTGTTTGATGAAGCTGATAGTTTGTTCGTTTTCAGACAAAAGATAATCCTGCCCGGCCAGAGCGATAATGTTAGCATTGGCCAGGGTTTTTGCTTCCTGATCCGCCAGATAGTTCCCTTCCAGTGCCCGAATGACCTGACTGTTGATCAGAAGGAGGATGATGGCGATTACCACAAGGTAAGTCACTGCCAGTTTGGTGTGTATTTTAAAACGAGGCCTTTTCACTGTTTATGTGCTTCCCCCTCAAAGGCATAACCGACACCCCACCTGGTAATAATCCAGCGGGGATGTGCAGGATCCGGTTCGATCTTTTCCCGCACCCGCCTGATATAAACATCAACAACCCGTGTGTCTCCGAAATAATCATGCCCCCAGACCTGTTCCAGAAGCATTTCTCTGGTAAAGGTAAAGCCTGAGCGCCTGGCCATTGTGATGAGCAGATCGAATTCCCGCACCGAAAGGTCCGCTGTTTTACCTTTGACTGTTACCAGGCGGCGGTCTAGGTCAATATGTAATTCACCAAATTTAAGCTTACCCGTCTGGGCAGTGGTTGAGGCTCTACGCAAAACTGCGCGTATTCTAGCCACCAACTCCCTTGGGTTAAAGGGCTTCGCCATATAGTCATCAGCACCGAGCTCCAGCCCAATAATCTTATCTACATCATCCCCTTTAGCAGTCAGCATAATAATAGGAGTTTTATTTCCCTGCTGTCTAATGCGGCGGCAAACAGCCAAGCCGTCTACCTTGGGCAGCATTAAGTCGAGAATGATGATATCCACCCTGCTGTCACGCAGGAAATCCAATGCCTCCTGGCCGTCATAGGCGGCGTAGACTTCGAAGCCTTCTCTCTCCAGGGTGTATTTTAGTCCTTTGACGAGTGATCTTTCGTCATCGACGATCAGTATTTGCAATGGAATCCCTCCGGGGGTAAAAATATCATTTGCTTTCCTGGATATTTAATTACACTTGTATTATTCTTGTTAGAGAGTTATATTCCTGTTAGGTTTTATTGCTAAGATTTTTATAGTTTCTAAAACAGTAAGCTAAAATACAAGACGGACCATCAAGTTAAGCTTAACAATGATGCCGGCTTATTTTGTGAGATGGATACTCATGCTTTCTTGGCCTACCACCAGTAAATATGAAACACCCAAGCTCATAACATTATTATCAAGATGGCAAAAGACAGGAACTTTAGCATAAAGCAATAAAGCAAGCCTGGCCCCGGTTGGTCAGTAAGGTTGTTGTGTAGATAATGATATTTTGTTTGATAGGGCACAAAACACTCAAGCAGGATTCGGTCTTTTTTTTGTTGAATGATACAATAATTGTTGGAAACCTTGTGTTAGTACAGTTGGGTTATGTTAATTAAATATGGTAATAGGATATTGATAATAAGCCGGTACAGAATGTAGGGGAGGTTATACTGTGGATAAATCCGAACAATCTAAATCTACAAAATCTACAAGATCTTTCTCTGAAGGTGTCTATGAAGATGAAATAAACCTGAGGGATTTAATCGGTGTGCTCTGGAATTGGCGTAAACTAATTTTGGCGATATTTCTGGTGTCATTATTGATAGGGGCAGTGTATTCATTTGCGGCAACTCCTGTCTACCAGGTTCAAGCAAAAGTATCGCTGGGCAATTACCTGGATAAAACTGCTGCTCGACCACTGGTTTCACCTGAAGAAGCCAAGGAGATTCTATCGGGCAGCGGCTTCCTGGAAGAGGCCTTAAATGGAGTGCCATCTAAGGTACAGGGGTTACAGGTTACACCTGTTACAGGCACGAACATTATAAAGATCAGTTGTGAAACAAACAATCCAAAACAGGGAGACGTTCTATTAAATAAAATTACCGGCTGTTTCACAGACCAGGTTAGTGTAGAGTTTGAACAGCAGCAGAATCTTATGAAATCTGAGCTCAAACGCATAGAAGCAGATATAACAGAGGTTAATGACAATATCAAACTGAACCGTGAATTGCTGAGCAGCTTTGCTAAAGCTGAGCCGCCCAGTGCTGTTGAAGTGCAGCAGGAGGCGCGACTGCTGGATACGCTGGTTTCCTTTTCTAATCAGCGAGAAGTCCTTATGCAAAAGAAACTGGAACTGGAGCAGAAGTTAAAATCCAATCAGGGTGTCCAGATTATTGAAAAGCCTGCTGCATCCTCTTCACCTGTGCGCCCCCGCAAAAAACTGAATATTGCTTTGGCTGGGGTAATAGGTCTCATGATTGGGATTTTTGCTGCATTTACTGTCGACTATTTTAAACGGAATCCTCTCAAAACGAATTGACGGCGGTTTGTGAAAAGTCGGCAGAGACCAACTCCTGGCTAATAAAGACTACAGATACGGTTATTTATATCGAGCAAACTGTTGGTTGTCCGTTAATCGACAACCTTATAGAGGTGGAGAAATTGGAACGTGTGCTGCGAACAGGCCTTTTTCTATTGTTTGATGCCCTATTTATCAATATAGCTTACCTGGGTGCATTAGCTCTTCGCTTTGATGCTGTGATCCCCAGGGAGTATACGGTACATTATCCCGTTTTTGCCGTAGTGGTAACTATTACTACTATTGCGGTTTATTACTTTTGTGGATTATACAGGAAGATGTGGCAGTATGCCAGTGTCAGGGAAATGTACAATGTCTTGATCGGTGTTACTGCTGCCAGTTTAGTTGTTATTGCTGTGTCCTACATTTTCATCTATCCGGAAAGTGTTATGAAGCCCATGCCGCGCAGCATTTACCCCATTGCCTGGCTGTTGAATCTGGGTTTAACGGGCGGCAGCAGATTTGGACTCCGTTCCCTGCGTGAATACCGTAATGGCGCAGGAAAGGATAAGGATCCGTTAACTAGCAAAACTGTGAATATGAAGCGTGCTTTAATTGTCGGTGCCGGAGAGGCGGGTGCAATGGTGGCACGTGAACTGCGGAACCACCCGACTCTGGCAATGGAGCCGGTTGGCTTTATTGATGATGACTACCGAAAGCAGGGCTTTGACCTGTATAGTATCCCGGTTTTGGGCAGGAGAGAGGATATCCCCCGGCTCGTCGATGAATACCGGGTTAATGATGTTATTATTGCTATGCCTTCTGCACCCGGGCAAGTAATTCGGGGAATTGTGGAGATCTGTAAAGAGACAAAAGTAAGTGTTAAGACTCTCCCAGGGGTTTATGATTTAATTGATGGCAAGGTATCGGTCAGTCAGCTGCGGGATGTGCAGTTGGAGGACCTGTTAGGAAGAGATCCTGTACAATTGGATATGGACAGCATAGCCGCCTATCTGGAGGGAAAGGTGGTTATGGTTAGCGGAGCAGGGGGGTCTATCGGCTCCGAGCTCTGCCGCCAGGTTGCTCGTTTTCGGCCACACACTCTGGTTCTTTTGGATAATACAGAGAATAACCTGTTTGATATCGAGCAGGAACTTACTGGGCGATTCCCTGATCTCAGTCAGTATGGAGAGCTGGCAGATATCAGGGATGAAAGGCATATCAAACAGGTTTTTGAGCGTTATTCCCCACAGGTGGTCTTTCATGCGGCGGCTTATAAACATGTTCCTTTGATGGAGCGTTTCCCGGAGCATGCTATCTCCAATAATATATATGGTACATATAATGTAGCAGCAACAGCCAAAAAGTATGGCTGTGAAACCTTTATTTTCGTATCTACAGATAAAGCAGTGAACCCCACCAGTGTGATGGGTGCCTCAAAACGGGCGGCAGAACTGGTGGTACAGCATTTTAATGAAATGTGCAGAAAAGAAAATTTGAACAGCCGCTTTGCTGCGGTACGATTTGGTAATGTTCTTGGGAGCAGGGGGAGTGTAATTCCTACATTTAAGCGCCAGATTTCTGAGGGCGGACCAGTCACTGTGACACACCCGGATATGGTGCGCTATTTTATGACTATTCCTGAGGCGGTTCAGCTGATCATCCAGGCAGGTTCTTTTGCCAGGGGTGGAGAAATTTTCGTTTTGGATATGGGGGAACCTGTACGCATTATTGACCTTGCGCGGGACCTGATTCGGCTTTCAGGGCTGACACCGGATAAGGATATCGAAATTAAGTTTACCGGAATCCGTCCTGGCGAAAAGCTGCGTGAAGAGTTATTTACCGACCAGGAAAAGATGGGTGCTACCAAGTACAGCCGGATCTTTGTGGCTCACAACGGTGACACCTATCTGGATGATGCACAAATGCTGGTGAGCAAGGTGCTCCAGGGGTATGGGCTGAATGATTCCTGTGAAGCAAGAGAACTGTTAACTGCATTATTTCCAGCTGTTAAACATGAGCAGGCTCCCATACAATTGGAGGTATCGCAGCAATTGGCTCAGGTTTGTGAAGAATATTAAGGAAAAGCACTTGTGAAAAGAGGAACAAGCCTGGTTTTTGCCGAAACTATATAGCTGTTCTTTATTCTAATTCAAAATATTCAGGAGGAAGTCAAATGCCGGACAAAAAACAAGATATAACTGCTACAGAACTCAAAGAAAAAATCCGCAGCAAATCTGCTGTAGTATCAGTGATCGGTCTTGGTTATGTCGGACTGCCTTTAGCAGTGGAAAAGGCCAAAGTAGGCTTTAAGGTTTTAGGGGTGGAGCAGAATCCTGAGCGAGCGGATATGATCAACCGCGGGGAAAACTACATCGGTGATGTCAAGGATAACGAACTAAAAGATCTTGTGCAAAAAGGGCTGCTCTCAGCAAGCACCAGTTTTGACTGTTTGCCAAATGCTGATGTGATTATTATCTGTGTGCCGACACCCCTCACAGTAAACTTTGACCCCGACATTTCCTACATTGTCAGTGTCTGTGAGGAGATCGCACAAAGGCTGCGGCCGGGGCAGCTGGTCACCCTGGAGAGCACTACATTCCCAGGTACCACAGAAGAAGTAATGCTGCCGCTGCTGCAGAAGAGCGGCTTGAAAATAGGAGAGGAGTTTTTCCTGGCTTTTTCACCGGAGAGGGTAGACCCCGGCAATAAGCGCTATACCACAAAAAACACATCAAAGGTTGTCGGCGGTGTGACACCAACCTGCCTGGATGTAGCAAAGACATTTTACGACCAGACAATTATCAATGTGGTGCCTGTCTCCAGTCCATCTATTGCTGAGATGACCAAGGTTTTTGAAAACACCTACAGGTCAATAAATATTGCCTTGGTCAATGAAATAATGCTGCTCTGTGACCGGATGGGATTGGATGTCTGGGAGGTTGTGGAAGCCGCCGGGACTAAGCCTTTTGGGATCCAGACCTTCTACCCAGGGCCTGGTGTAGGTGGGCACTGTATCCCCATTGACCCCTTTTATCTCACCTGGAGGGCGCGCCAGTTTGACTTCCATACCCGTTTTATTGAGCTGGCAGGGGAGATCAATATTCAGGCTTCCTACCATGTGGTTGATGTTGTTTTCAAGACACTGAACAAGGCAGGAAAGTGCCTGAATGGTTCCAAAATCCTAATACTTGGTGTTGCTTATAAGAAAGATATCAGCGATGTTCGCGAGTCACCTGCTTTGAAAATAATTGAACTGTTGCGGAAAGAGCATGCAGATGTTTCCTACCACGATCCCTGTGTGCCTCATCTCAGGCTCATGAGCCGTACAATTGGGAGATGGATGGTGTTTCTTTATCTGCTGAGAAACTGCAGGAGGCAGACTGTGTGTTGATTGCTACAGATCACTCGGATTTTGACTATGACTGGATCGTGGAAAACTCAAAGATTGTGGTGGATACACGGAATGCCACCAGGGGTGTTAAAAATCACCGGGATAAAATTGTTAAAATATAATGAAGTGGTGAAGAAATGATTTCAAAGACAGCTGTAATCCATACAGAAGCAGAGGTAAGCCCTGACTGCAGAATCGGGGATTACTGTGTTATTGAAAAGGGTGCAGTTATAGAGTCGGGTGTGGAGCTTGGCCACCATGTGGTTGTCCATGCGCAAACAAGGGTGGGTGCTGGCACCACAGCAGGGGATGGGTGTGTGTTGGGGCGTGTTCCCCGTCCTGCTGCAACAAGCACTGTTGTCCAGAGAGAACTGGACCCCCTTGTGATCGGCAAGAACTGCACTATCGGTATAGGTGTTGTTGTCTACCGGGGTACAGAGGTCAAAGATTTCTGTTTTCTGGGGGATTACGCATCTGTAAGGGAAGAGTGCAAACTGGGAGAAACCGTGCTTGTAGGGCAGCGGGTAGTAGTGGAAAACAGTGTGGAGATCGGTGATAACACCAAAATCCAGACCGGTGCCTACATCACAGCCTCTACGAAGATAGGAGAGAGTGTTTTTATCGCTCCAATGGTGACCACCACCAATGACAACTACATGGGGCGGACAGAAAAGCGTTTTGTGGATCGGTGTGGAGCCTCCTTTGAGAAGGGGTGCCGTGTGGGAGGAGGGGCAACGATCCTCCCTGGGGTTACCATTGGGGAAGAAGCCTTTATAGCTGCGGGCAGTTTGGTTACCAGAGATGTTCCCGGCTATCAGCTTGTCATGGGAGCCCCGGCGCGGCTTGTGCGCTCTGTTCCTGAGGAGGAGCTTATTTTTCAGCCAGAAGCAAAACAGGATGAAAAAACTTCTATTCCCAGTTTTGATTTAAAGCGCCAAAATGCTGAACTGCGCAAAGAAATAGCAGTTGCTCTGGATAAGACCATCGCAAGCGGCCAATTCATCCTGGGGGATCATGTTAAAGCCTTGGAAGAGGAGATTGCCCAACTCTGCGGCACCAAATATGGGATCGGGGTAGCCAATGGCAGTGATGCCTTACTCCTTGCCCTCCTGGCCTGCGGCGTTGGCCCAGGTGATGAGGTGATCACCACACCCTTCACCTTTTTCGCCACAGCGGGTTCGATCGTGCGTGCAGGAGCGGTCCCGGTTTTTGTGGATATCGATCCCAAAACATATAATATAGATGCCGAAAAGATTGAAGAAAAAATCACCTCCCGCACTAAGGCAATAATGCCTGTGCACCTTTTCGGACAGTCGGCAGCGATGGACAGAATCGTAGAGATTGCCCGAACAAAGGGCTTAAAGGTCATAGAAGATGCCGCTCAGGCACTGGGTGCAGAATACCTGGACAGGCCGGTAGGGAGTATGGGGGATGCGGGCTGTATCAGCTTTTTCCCTACCAAGAACCTGGGCTGCTTTGGTGATGGCGGGATGGTTGTCACTGATGATGATCAAATCGCGGCAAGGGTGCGCATGCTGCGGGTACATGGTACCAGGAAAAAATACTACCACGAATTGATGGGCATCAACAGCAGGCTTGATGCGATCCAGGCCGCTGTATTGCGGGTGAAACTGCCGCATTTTAAAGAGTGGCTAAAAAGAAGACAGGACAACGCAAAAATCTATGGGGATCTACTCAAGGCTGCGGGACTTCCAGTCAGCGGTTATGTGGAAACCCCCTATCATTTGCCGGGTGCTTTCCATACCTATAACCAGTATACGATAGCTGCCAGGAAACGAGATGAATTAAGGGGTTACCTGAGAGAGGCGGGGGATCGGGACAACAATTTACTATCCGTTGCCACTGCACCTGCAGCCTGTTTTCGAAAACAGGGGACATCAAGCAGGGGATTTTCCCCATGCAGAACAGGCAGCAGAAACTGTGCTCTCCCTTCCTATTTTTCCGGAGCTGACAGAAGAGGAAGTCAGGCTTGTTGTAGGAGCAATAATAGAATTTTATGGAGATGAAGCTTAAGTGAAGAAACTGAATTTCGGGATCATCGGCTGCGGCAGGATTGCTCACAAACACGCCGAAGCCATCAAAAAGAATGAAAAGGCAAACCTTTTATGTGTCTGTGACATACTTGAGGAGAGAGCTGCAGAGTATAAAGACAAATACGGAGCAGAGGCTCATTTTACCGATTACCGCAAAATGCTTGAGTATTCTGGCTTGGATGTGGTCAACATCTGTACCCCCAGCGGAATGCATGCTGAAATGGGAATAGCTGCGGCACAGGCCGGCAAGCACGTAATAGTAGAAAAGCCCATGGCCCTTTCTCTGAAAGATGCAGATGATCTGATTGGGGCCTGTGATGAGAGTGGGGTTAAGCTGGCTGTCTGTTTTCAGAATCGCTTCAATCCACCTGTACAGAAACTGCGGCGTGCCCTGGAGGAAGGAAGGTTCGGGAAACTCACTCACGCCAGCGCTATAGTCCGCTGGTTTCGCCCCCAGGACTACTATGACCAGGCGCCCTGGCGGGGAACCCGGGCTATGGATGGCGGTTGTTTAATGAACCAGTCGATCCACAACATCGACCTATTGCAGTGGATGATGGGTCCTGTGGAATCTGTTTTCGGCTACACTGCCACCAATCTAAGGAAGATTGAATGCGAAGATGTGGGTGTTGCGGTTTTAAAGTTTAAGAATGGTGCCCTGGGAGTAATTGAAGCCTCAACCACTATTTATCCTGAGAATCTGGAGGAGACACTGAACATTTTTGGAGAAAAGGGCACAGTGGTGCTGGGGGGCATTGCCGTCAATAAGATTGAAACCTGGAAGTTTGCGGATTCCACAGATGAGAATGGGGCTATAGACCAGCACCAGCAGGATGTTCCCAATGTTTATGGTTTTGGGCATGATGCCCTGGTCGAAGACTTCATACAGGCAGTCACCAATGACAGTAAACCATACATCGATGGTTGGGAAGGAAGAAAGGCATTGGAAATCGTGAAGGCTATCTACTTTTCGGTGACTTCAAATAAACAGATGCTGTTTTCTTAAAGGAGTAACTCGGATTATTTACTAACAGTATAGGGGGAACTAAAATTTGCGTATTTTAGTCACGGGTTCTGGCGGCTTTATTGGCTCCCATTTAACAGAAAGGTTGGTACAAGAGGGGTACGATGTGCGAGCCTTTCTTCACTATAATTCCTTGGGCCACTGGGGATGGCTGGAAGAAAGCTCTATTAGAAACCAAATTGATGTTTATTTGGGTGATATCAGGGATTATGACAGTGTCAGAGATGCAGTCAAAGGTGTCAACATAATTTTCCACCTTGCTGCCTTGATCGGGATTCCTTATTCTTATAAATCTCCATTGGCGTACATAAAGACGAACATAGAAGGTACATACAATGTATTACAAGCTGCACTGGATGAAGGTTGCAGTCGTGTAGTACATACATCTACATCTGAGGTTTATGGTACGGCGCAGTATGTACCGATAGATGAAGAACATCCCTTGCATGCACAGTCCCCTTATGCTGCAACCAAAATCTCCGCAGACCAGCTTGCTTTAAGTTTTTTCCGGTCCTTTAATTTGCCGGTAGTGGTAGCCCGTCCTTTTAATACATACGGACCGCGGCAGTCAGCGAGGGCAATTATTCCTACGGTAATTACCCAGGTGTTGAGCCGAGTTCCTGAAATCAAACTGGGTAATCTCTCCCCAACACGGGATTTTAACTATGTGAAGGATACTGTAAGTGGTTTTTTGGCGGTTGCCTTTTCCGAGCATGTAGAAGGTGAAGTTATAAATATCGGTAGTGGTGTAGAAATAAGCATCGGCGACTTGGTTCAGCTAATCAGCAAAATCATTGGTATTGATGCCAACGTTGTACAGGAAAAACAGCGTGTTCGCCCGGGTAAGAGTGAAGTAGAACGGTTGCTTTGTGATAATAAAAAGGTAAAACAACTTACGGACTGGGAAACAAAGTATTCTCTCGAAGAAGGTTTAAAGGAAACAGTAGAGTGGATAAAAAACAATTTGGAAAAATATAAACCTGGAATATATAATGTTTGAGGTGCAGAAGTTGAGCCAAATAAAAATCCCATTGGACTGGCCTAATATTGGAAGTCTGGAAAAAGAGTATGTCTTAAAAGCACTTGACAGCGGTTTTGTATCTACGGCGGGTCCCCTGGTAAAAGAATTTGAAGACGAATTTGCCGCATTTCTGGGTTGCAGAAACGCCGTCTCAGTGGTAAATGGGACCTGTGGACTACATCTTGCCTTGAGGCTTTTGAATATAGGGCCGGGTGATGAGGTTATTGTTCCTTCGTTGACCTTTATCGCCAGTATCAATCCAATAGCCTATGCAGGAGCAACACCGGTGGTCGTTGATGTCTCGGCAGATACCTGGACAATCGATCCACTGCAAATTGAAAAAGCAATTACCAGTAAAACCAGAGCAATAATTCCGGTCCACCTTTATGGTAACCCATCTGATATGGCAGCTATTATTGATATTGCCAGAAGGCATAATCTTTATATAATTGAAGATGCTACAGAATCTCTTGGAGCTACATATCAAGGTGAATATACGGGGAATTTAGGTGACATAGGTGTTTTCAGCTTTAACGGGAACAAATTAATAACAACCGGTGGTGGAGGGATGCTGGTAACTGCAAACGATGAATTAGCCAAAAAAGCGAGGCTGCTTGTAAACCAGGGGCGCCAGGCCGGACAAAGGGAATACATACACATGGAAATAGGGTATAACTACCGTTTAACCAATATCCAAGCAGCGTTGGGTCTTGCCCAAATGAAACGCTTGCCTGAGTTTTTGATAACAAAAAGGGCAAATACAGAGATATACATGGAAATGCTGGATGGGGTACCAGGTATTTCATGGCAGCAGGAATTACCAGGAGCAAAGAGCAGTTGGTGGTTCTTTTCCATAATAGTTGATGAGGGATTCAAGGAAAATAAGCAGTTCCTAATATCAAGATTAACTTCCAAAGGGATTCAGGTTCGCCTATTTTTTAAACCGCTCAACCAACAACCGTGTTATGTCAAGTACAATTTTATGAATTGTCCTGTGGCAGAGGATTTATATAATCGAGGCATTAATCTTCCGAGTGCCAGTTTTTTAACCACAGATGATGTGCATGAGGTATGCAGGGAACTGCTGAAAAGGTGAATAACATGAGTTTAATACCTCTCATTTTAATTGGTGCTGGTGGACATGCCGGTGTTGTACTTGATATTATTAATCAACTCAGGCAATATAAGGTGGTTGGTTGTACTGATTTCACCAAGAATAACCACCTTGGCCGCTATGGTGTAACATACTTGGGGAAAGACGATGTCTTGTTTGATTTGCAAAAAAAAGGCATTAACCATGCTGCACTGGGGGTAGCGGGGTTCAATAATGAGTTTAGAAAAAACCTGTATACTAAAATACTCGGTCTTGGCTTCCAATTTCCGGTTTTGCAACATCCCAATTCAACTGTTGCAAAAAATGTTGAAATCGGCCAGGGTTCAGTTATTATGGCCAACGCGGTAATCAATCCAGGGGTGAAGATCGAGGAGAATGTAATTATTAATACTGGAACTGTTATTGAACATGATTGTTATCTTTCACATTCCGCTCAGATTGGTCCAGGTGCAATACTCTGTGGGGATGTTAAAATAGGAAAAAGAGCCTTTGTCGGTGCAGGTGCCTGTATTATACAAGGAATCAGGATCGGAGAAGCTGCGATTGTTGGTGCCGGATCAGTGGTTATAAATGATGTTTTGCCAGGTACAACAGTTGTGGGGAATCCAGCCCATCATAATAATACGAGGTCTAAGCGAAATGCGTAAAATCATGGTTTTTACTTCAACAAGAGCGGAATATGGGTTATTAAAACCCACCCTAAAAATGATCCAGAACAGCCCGGACCTCAAACTAATACTGATAGTAGCCGGAGATCATCTTTTAATTCAAAAAGGGGGTACGATAAATGAAATCAGAGAGGATGGCCTTGAAATCACTGAAATTGTACCATATACACTTGCACATGACAGCTCTGAAGCGATATCAAAGTCAATTGGGCTGGCGACCATAGATTTAGCTACAATTTTGAGAAGGCATAACCCGGATATAATACTGCTTTTAGGGGATCGCTATGAACTGATGAGTATTGCAGTCTGTGCTCTCATTCAAAGAATTTCCCTGGCTCATATTGCAGGTGGCGAAACCACACAAGGTGCACTGGATGAACAGGTCCGTCATGCGTTAACCAAAATGTCACACCTTCATTTTGCAGCCACACGGGAGTATGGATGGCACATTCGCCAGATGGGTGAAGAATTGTGGCGCATTCATGTGGTAGGATCACCTGGCATCGAAAATATATATCGTGCTGATTACCTCAACTCTGAGGAGATTAAAGCATCGTATCATATTGATCCTGTAAAGCCAACAATGTTGGTTACTTTTCATCCCGAAACCCTGACTAAAGAAGGTTACACAAAACAGCAGCTAAAAGAACTAACAGATGCACTGGGGCAATTTCCGGATTTTCAGCAGGTAATTACCTACCCGGGAACTGAATCAGGGTATTTATTAATAATCAGGGCGTGGGAAGAATATGCTTCAAACCATCAAAATGTGATCCTCAAAAAAAGTCTGGGATCGCGCTGTTATTTAGGTTTAATGAGACATGTTGCAGTAGTTATTGGAAATTCCTCAAGCGGAGTAATTGAAGCACCTAGCTTTGGTGTGCCAACGGTTAATATAGGTGACCGGCAAAAGGGAAGGAGTAAGGCACAGAGCCAAATTGATGTAAGATGCAGAACCGGGGAGATCGTCAACGGGGTAAAAAAGGCACTCTTTGATGAGCAATTTAGGAAAGGGGTTTAAAGAGCGTTTCAAATCCGTACGATCCTTATGGTGACGGAAAAGTTAGTGAGCGAATTGTCGGTGTGCTAAAGAATGTTCCATTGGACAGAAAAATGCTTGAAAAGAGCCTGGATTTTCCATGCCCCGAAGAGGTGAAATATTTCCATGAATAATGTCTTTATTATAGCGGAGGCTGGGGTTAACCATAACGGAGATATAGGATTGGCCAAGCAACTGGTTGATGCCGCTCTGGTTGCCGGAGCGGATGCCGTTAAATTTCAGACTTTTAAGGCTGATCAAGTAGTAACAGGAGAGGCTGAAAGAGCGGAGTACCAAAAGAAAAATGTGCCTGATAAAGATGAAAGCCAACTGGAAATGATCAAGCGTTTAGAGATCAGCTTTGCGGATTTTAAGGAATTAAAAATCTATTGTGATAGAAAAGGAATCGCTTTTTTATCATCTCCATTTGATTTAGAAAGTATAGATTTTTTAGGTCAGTTGAATGTACCTTATTTTAAAATTCCTTCTGGAGAAATTACCAATCTTCCCTTCTTGCGCAAGATTGGACAATGGCACAAGAAAGTTATATTATCTACAGGTATGGCTACTCTGGGAGAAACAGAAAAAGCTATAGAGATTTTAAATGAAGCAGGTGCCAGGGATCTTATTTTAATGCACTGTACAACCAATTATCCTACACCCCCGGAAGAAGTAAATCTATTGGCTATGAAAACTCTTCAACAAGCCTTTGGATTACCGGTGGGATACTCAGATCATACGATGGGCACTGTTGTACCTGTAGCAGCAGTTACGCTGGGTGCAAGAGTTATAGAAAAACATTTTACACTTGACTGTAGCCTTGAAGGCCCCGACCATAAAGCTTCATTGGAACCAAGTGAATTTAAGGATATGATTGAAGCTATTCGTATAATTGAGAAGGCATTAGGGACAGGCATAAAAAAACCGGCTACAAGTGAACTGCAAATCATGAAAGATGTTCGCCGGAGTATTGTGGCGAGCTGTGATATCAGTGCAGGTGATGTAATTAATGAAAGCAATATCACTGTTAAAAGGCCGGGCACAGGGATATCGCCAATGATGTGGGACATTATTATTGGCAGAAAGGCCCGCTATGATATTCTAAAAGGCATGCTCTTAACCTGGCAGATGGTCTAATTAGAAAGCTTATCTCACTTGCAGTGCAAGTGTTGTTGAAGAGGTGGAGAAGCTTTGAGTGCAGCATATAAAAAAAGTACTTGTTGGACCAAATATTTCTATCAAAGAAGCCTTAAAAAAAATGGATCAGTCCACACTGCAAGTTCTTATTATTGTGGATGATATAGAGAAAGTATTGGGTATTGTGACAGACGGAGATGTAAGAAGAGCAGTGATCAACAACATAGATTTCACGAATCCTATACGATTAATCATGAATCCACATCCAATTACTATTCAATTTCCGATAGAAAAGCAAAAGGCCTTACAGGAAATGCGAAAACACGGAATTAGTCATCTTCCTGTTGTAAATGAAAATAAACAAATTAAAGATTTATTATTATTGAATGACTTTATCAAAGACGGGGAGCCCATCTACCTGCAAAAAACAACCCCTGTAGTTATTATGGCGGGAGGGAAAGGAACGAGACTTGACCCCTTTACAAAGATACTGCCAAAACCACTGATTCCTCTTGATAATAAACCGATCATTGAAGTGGTCATGGATAAATTTCGTAAATACGGGTTTACAAATTTCATTGTATCCTTGAATTATAAAGCAGAACTGATCAAAATGTATTTTGCGGAAAACCCAACTAATTTTGATATCGATTTTATTACAGAAGAGAGCTTTTTAGGTACAGCAGGTGGGCTTGCGCTGGCCAAGGATAAAATCAAAGATACCTTTATTCTATCCAATTGTGATGTTATTACGGATGCCAATCTTGATAGCTTACTAAAGTATCATAAAGAACGTCAAGGGATAGCAACCATTCTCAGAACCCGCGCTCCCATTATTTAACATGTCTACATTTTAACTGTTCCGGAATTTCCATTTATAGTACTTGGAGAAAGCGTAAAAAACTTATATCTTGTCGCCTCTCACTCCCAATGACGGGGGGAGAGGATTTTTTTCTTGCTTTTTATGACGTAAATGATGCATACTGATTGACATATGGATTATTTATTGACATGACAATCATCACGGAAGGATAAATAGCGAGAAGGGGAACCCCTATGGCACGCCCGCCAAGTCCCCCTTCCCTAAAAAACACTGAAATGATCTTACTCGAAACTCCTTTAACTGTCCAGTCTTATCTTGAATTATTTGCAGACGGTTGTCCGGAAAACCTACGACCAGTGGAATGACCCATCCTGTAAACGCTATGCGGAAGCTACACCGGCACGGGCATTACAAACCGCATGGTAATTCACCC
>NZ_CDRZ01000029.1 GCF_000946815.1 Syntrophaceticus schinkii
TGAAAACGTGACAAAAGGACGGTCCCCGTGTTACGTTCATTTTTCGGATAGATACTAGTAAACCGTCACCCGGATCATTCTCGGATCACTCTTCCCATAAAGGGGTCGATGCCAGGCGCTTTTTTGGCATTTGCAACGTAACCGTCCCTGCGTTTTATGCCTGGCACCACCCTGTATCAATATTAACAAACGGGGTTTTTTGAAGGTTCAAGCAGGTTGGTCGTTGGTCGTTGGTAAAAAAAAGAATCCAAAACAGTTTCTGGCCCCTCGGACTTCCGACTTCCGGTATCTGACTTCCGTTTTTCCGGTTGGTGGTTAGATCTCTATTCCTCCGGGGGTTCTCTTTTCTCCAGGTTGACGAATTTGGTATATTCTTTGAGAAAGGCAAGCTGTATGGTTCCGGTGGGGCCGTTGCGCTGTTTGGCGATGATGATGTCGGCAACCCCTTTGTCTTCGGAGTCTTTATCGTAGTATTCATCACGGTAGATGAACATGACCACATCGGAGTCCTGTTCAAGGCTGCCGCTCTCCCGCAGGTCGGAAAGGATCGGCCTGCGGTCTCCGCCCCGCTGCTCCACTGCGCGGCTGAGCTGGGAGAGGGCGAGTACCGGAACGTCCAGTTCTCTGGCCAGTGATTTGAGGAAGCGGGAGATCTCGGAGATCTCCTGGACGCGGTTTTCGGAGCGCTTGCCTGTCTGCATCAGCTGCAGGTAATCGACCATCAGCATGCCGACCCCGTGTTCGAGCTTCAGGCGACGGGCTTTACTCCGCATCTCCATGAGTGTGAGCGCCGGGGTGTCATCTATAAAAATTGGGGCTTCTGACAGTCTGGTAGCAGCCTTTAACAGGCGCGGCCAGTCATCCTCCCGCAAAAATCCTGTACGCAGGCGGTGCTGATCTACCAGGGACTCAGAGCAGAGAAGCCTTTGCACAACCTGGTCCCCTGACATCTCCAAACTGAAGATGCCTACCGGGATCTGGTGTTTTACCGCCATGTTTTGGGCGATATTGAGCCCCAAAGCCGTTTTGCCCATTGAGGGCCTGGCGGCAAGCAGGATGAGGTCACTGGGCTGGAGTCCTGAGGTGTACTTATCTATATCCTCAAACCCGGTGGGAAAGCCGGTGACACCACCTTTTTTCTGGTAGAGCTGTTCTATTTTCTCCAGTGTTTCCACCAGCAGTTCCCGAATCGAACGGTAGCTCCTGCTGATGCGTTTCTGGCTCAAAGGCAGGATCATCCGCTCCGCATCATCCAGGAGCACCTCACTTTCAACCCCATCCTCATAACCCTGGGCCGCAAGTTGGGTGCAGGAATTGATCAGGGAGCGCAGCAGACCCTTTTCTGCCACAATACCGGCATAATAGCCGGCATTAACCGCGGTGGGGACGGCTCCTGCCAGTGCAGCCAGGTAGGTCGCTCCCCCTACTTTATCCAGTATTTCGCGGTGCTGCAGCTCCTCTGTTACGGTCACCAGGTCGATGGGGCGGCCGGCTTCGGCCATCTCCTTAAGTGTAATGTATAATTCGCGGTGCCCCTCCCCATAGAAGCTTTCCGGCCATAAAATCTCGGACACAACCGCGAAGGTGTCCGGGGCCAGCAGCAGAGCACCTAATACCGCCTGCTCTGCCTCCAGGTTATGGGGAGGGACGCGATCTAAAATTTCCATCAGTTTTTCCTCACTCTGTTTTTAAATGTACCACTGGTGTTTTCCGGTGTATTTTCCGGTTTGTCAAGTTGCTTCCCAGTATATATTCAAGTTTCGAGTTGTTATCCGGCATGCTAAGGGTCTTTTCCATTTCATTTTCCGGAGCGCCAAGTTTCTTTTCAGGGGCGTTTTCCGGAGTGCCAAGTTCCCTTTCCGGTGTATTTCCCAGCATACCAAGTTTCTCTTACTTCGTATTCTCCGGCACACCAATTTTCTCTTCCGGTGTGTTTTCCGGCATGCTGTAAATATTTACCCGTGTGTTTCCCGCAGCATTTTCAAGATTTAAAGTATGGGAAAAGGCCTCATTGATCTTATCGATGCTGACCACCTGAACACCCCACAGCTCCCCGGGCAGTTCACGGCTGTTTTCCCTGGGGACGAGCACCTTTTTGATCCCTACCTGGCGGGCTCCATAGATCTTTTCGGTGACTCCTCCCACACCCCGCACATGCCCCTGAATGGAGAGCTCACCTGTTACTGCCACATCCTGGCGCAGGGGAATGCCCTCAATGGCGCTGTAAATGGCGAGGAAAATAGCAGCCCCGGCGGATGGCCCCTCTACCCTGCCCCCTCCGACGATGTTGACATGGATATCAAAGTCGGCTGCATCCCTGCCCGTGACATGCCTGTAGACAGCAAGGGCATTGAACACCGAGTCTTTTGCCATCGTACCTGCGGCATCATTGAAGCGAACTGTTCCCCGCCGCTCTTTGACCGCGGGAAAGGCAATGGCCTCGATTTCGATAATGGTTCCCTGAAAACCTGCAACCGCCAACCCAAAGACGCGGCCAACCTCACCTTTGGGCTCCGCATGTGCTGTCACATAAGGTGTCAGTCTGCTCACCTGGAGAACCTCTTGTAGGTCGTCAAGGGTCACCCTTATATTCTTCGAATTTATTGATTTTTTCTGTCGATAACGCGCCACTGAAGAAGCATCCACCAGGATGTTGGTGGCTTTGCGCGCTTCAATGGTGTATTCACTGATTGCTTCCGCAAGGCCGCGGCCCAGGGTTGCTCCCAGTTTGCGGGCCGCCTGCCGCAGCACTTTTTGGATATCCAGCGGTGTGAGGCAGTCAAAGAAAATTTCCGCACACCTGGATCGAAATGCGGGGTTGATCTGGTGCGGCTCACGGGTGGTCGCCCCGATGAGAACAAAATCCGCAGGGGCTCCTTCTTCAAAAAGAGTTTTGATGTACTCGGGTATCATCGGGTCGCTGGGCTCGTAGTAAGATGACTCAAAGACCACCTTTTTGTCCTCCAGCACTTTCAATAGCTTGTTTTGGAGGATAGGGTCGACATCCCCGATCTCATCGATGAAGAGAACCCCGCCGTGGGCTTCAGTGACCAGGCCGACCTTCGGTTCGGGGATACCGCTTTCAGCCAGGTCGCGTCTGGCACCCTGGTAAATGGGGTCATGCACAGATCCCAAAAGGGGGTTGGTAATGTCCCTGGGATCCCAGCGCAGTGTGGTGCCATCCACCTCAATAAATGGAGCATCATCCTGGAAGGGTCCGCCAATTGTGGACTTAACGTGCTGTAAAGCTATACGGGCCGCGGAGGTTTTCCCCACACCTGGCGGGCCGTAGAGCAGAATATGCTGGGGATAGGGTGCAGCCAGCTTAGCGATCAGTGCCTTTAAAGCCCGCTCCTGGCCGATGATTTCCCCTATCGATTGTGGGCGAAGGATCTCGCTCACTGATGCATTGAGGTGCACCGTTCTCATTTTTTCTATTAATGCCAGTTTCTTTAGGGTTATGGCATTCTCAGGGGTGCCCTTCTCTTTGAGCACCTGCACCTTCATATCATTCAGGTACTGCTCCTGGCGTTCCTGGACTTTTTCCGCAATCTTCCTCTCCAGCTCTTCCTCAACAATACGCCGTGCGACAACCTGGGCGAGTTCATCTTCCAGATCATCCAGGATCTCCGGAATTTCCGCAATGCGCGGCGGTTTCTCCAGGGTTGGGTCCCCCTGGATCAGCTTCTGCAGAGCAAGCACCTGCTCCCCAAGCCTGTTTGAACGTACTTGGTTGAGAACTCCCAGTTTGCTCGCTCGCAGCACTAACTTTTCAGAACCGTAAATATCACCGAACACCTGGTAGAGTGCTGCAAGGCGGCTTTTGATCTCACTTCGTTTTACCTGTCTACCTGTGACATTTTGTGCCTCCTGATCCTTCTTGCACCCCGCGGTCATTTGGCAATCTCCTCTCCGACATCGAATTTAAGCGGTAATTTAAGCGGTTCAGTTGGCTTCTACATCTACTGTTATTTCTACCTGTATACCTGGGTACAGGCGGATCAGGACCGGATAGCGTCCTGGTGTTTTGATCGGTTCCGTAAGCTCAATTTTGCGCCTGTTAACTTTTTGATGAGAGCATCCGCTCCAATTCAGCAGCTATATCACGGCTCGTAACTGCTCCGTAGAGTTTGCCGCCCTCCCCGGCCTTGGTTTTGACCGTCACTGTCACACCTTTTAGACGGGCTGCCAACTCCTGTGCAGCCTGCTCCTGACGGGCATCCTTTTTGGCGCGTCCCTCCTGGATCAGGGATACATTTTTGAGAACACCCTTTGATGCGGGGACAGCAAGGCCGCGGGGGATCAGATAATTGCGGCCGTATCCATCGGCAACATTAACAATGTCTCCTTTTTTCCCTAACTTTTTTACATCTTCACGTAGAACGACCTTCATTATTATTCCTCCTCTTGCTCCTCTTTCAAGATCTCTAAGAGCTGTGAATGAGCCTCTCTCATTGTAACTCCTTTTAACTGGGCGGCAGCAACTGAAAAGTGGCCGCCTCCCCCCATTTTCTCCATTATGCGGTGAACATTAACACTGCCGGCGGAACGGGCACTCACACCAACACCCCCGTCGAGGGGATAGAAGGCAAAAGAGGCCGCTACCCCGGCGATTTCCAGCAGGGTATCTGCTGCTCGGGAGGCGGCTACCCGTGCTCCATCCATCGGTTCATCATATCCAGCAACTGCGAACCTGCCGAATGCCAGTTCCACATTCTGTAAGATCCGCGCCCGGTAAAGCATTACTTCCAATTTGTCTGTAAACAGCTCTCTGAGCAGTGCCTGGTCAGCTCCGGCCTCCATCAGCTGAGCGGCAATCCGGAAGGTGCGGTCACTTGTGGAAAAAGTAAACCTCTTGGTATCCACGATCAAGCCTGTCAAGAGGGCTGTGGCAGCAAGGGGGTGAAAAACGGATATCTTACGGGAAAATAGTGCACCAATTCTCCCACCAGCTCACTTGTGGATGATGC
>NZ_CDRZ01000030.1 GCF_000946815.1 Syntrophaceticus schinkii
TGCTGTCAATGGGGCGCGCAATGCCGCTCTTCTGGCAGTTCAGATGCTGAGCATCCAGGATCCTGAGCTGCGGGAAAAGTTCAGGAGATATAACAGGAACGATGGCTGAGGGTGTAGTCAGGAAGGCAGAGAAGCTGAAGACAGGAGGGAAAGCTATTGTTTGAGGCACGAATCTATATAAGTTTGAAAAAAGGGATCCTCGATCTGGAGGGTAAAACAGTTAAACACGGCTTAAAGTCTTTAGGGTACGACCAGGTAGAAGATGTAAAGACAGGCAAGTACCTGGTTCTCACTCTCAGCACTGCTGATCGATCTGCAGCGGAACAAGCGGTAGAAGAAATGTGTGAGAAACTCCTCGTCAACAAGGTAATGGAGGAGTACACTTTTGAGCTGCGGGAGGTTGAAGAATGAGATTTGGAGTAGTGGTTTTTCCCGGGTCTGATGCTGCTGACTGCTACTATATTATCGATCAGGTGCTCGGCCACTCTGTTTCTTATGTTTGGTACCAGGAGAGGGATTTAAACGGTTTTGACTGTGTGATTCTTCCCGGTGGTTTTTCTTACGGAAATTATCTGAGGGCTGGGGCAGTGGCTGCTGTGGCTCCGGTAATGGATGAAGTCGTAAAATATGCGGGAGCAGGGGGGGCTTGTCTTAGGTATCGGCAACGGTTTTCAGGTTCTTCTGGAGGCGGGCCTGCTTGCGGGAGCGTTGCGCCGCAATGAGATACCGCGGTTTCGCTGCCATGATGTTTTTTTGAAGGTGGAGAACAACACCCTTCCCTTTACCAACAGCTACCGAAGGGGAGAGGTGATCAGTGTTCCTATTGCCCATGGTGAAGGGAACTATTACATCGATCATCAGGAACTAATTAAGATGGAGCAACAGGGACAGGTGGTCTTCCGCTACTGTACAGAAGCAGGAGAGATCGCATCTGAGGCGAACCCCAATGGGTCTGTGGGGAATATCGCCGGCATCTGCAGCAAAAAGGGGAATGTTCTAGGTTTAATGCCTCACCCGGAACGCTGTGCCGAAGAGATCTTGGGCAATACAGCAGGGCTGCATATTTTTCTGTCTATTTTGAACTGGTTAGGGATCAACCGTCAGGAGGGGGTGACTGTTCATGGCTGAACAGAAGCCTGTATGGCAAGAGATGGGATTGACCGCGGGTGAATATGAACAGATCTGTGAACTTCTTGGGCGTGAGCCAAACTATTTAGAGACAGGGCTCTTTGCTGTGCTCTGGTCGGAACACTGCAGTTATAAGAATTCCCGACCTGTATTAAAAAGGTTCCCCACAGAGGGGAAGCGTGTCCTGCAGGGCCCCGGTGAGAATGCAGGAGCGGTTGATATCGGGGATGGGCAAGCGGTTATCTTTAAAGTGGAGAGCCACAACCATCCATCAGCTATCGAGCCTTATGAAGGTGCTGCCACAGGAGTAGGGGGTGTCACCAGGGATATCTTCACCATGGGGGCGCGCCCCATCGCATCTTTGAATTCCCTGCGCTTCGGCAGCCTGGATGATGATGCAGTGCGCCATCTTTTATCCGGAGTTATAGAGGGGATCGGTGGTTACGGCAACCGCCTCGGTGTTCCCACAGTTGGTGGAGATATCTTTTTTCACTCCAGCTTCAAAGAAAATCCCTTGGTCAATGCCATGTCTGTTGGCCTGGTAGACCATGATAGAATTGTGCGCGGGCGGGCGACTGGTCCCGGTAATCTGGTGCTGCTGGCCGGTGCTAAGACCGGAAGTGACGGGGTTCACGGCTGTACCTTTGCCTCTGAAGAGTTGAGTGAGGAAACCGAAGCCCCGGCAGTGCAGGCGGGGGGGATCCTTTTTTGGAAAAACTCCTCATGGAGGCCTGCCTGGAAGTGATGGAAAAAGGTTATGTGGTAGGGATTCAGGACCTGGGAGCAGCAGGACTTACCAGCTCCAGCGCTGAGATGGCCGGGAGAGCAGGCACAGGCATAGAGATCGATGTCTCCCTGGTGCCCATCCGGGATGAGGGAGTGACCCCCTATGAAATCATGCTCTCCGAGTCCCAGGAACGGATGCTGCTGGTGCTGGAACCCCAGGATGAGCAAGCCGTGAAGGAAATATATTCCAGATGGGGAGTGGAAGCAACTGTTATAGGCAAGGTGACTGAGGATAATATCTACCGGCTGCGGGATGGGGATGAAGTTATTGCGGAAATTCCCGTGAAGGCTCTCACCGATTCACCGGTTTGGTACCCTGAGCAGCGAGAACCGGAGTATTACCAGGAGGTGCGCTCTTGGAAGCCTGATCACCTTCCGGTCCCCAATGATTTAAACTTTGTTCTGTCACAGCTGCTGGCATCAACCAACATTGCCAGCAAGGAGTGGGTTTATACCCAGTTTGATCATACAGCACTGCTCAATACTGTTGTCGGCCCTGGCGCTGATGCTGCTGTGCTGCGCATCAAGGGCTCGCCAAAAGGGATTGCCATGACCACAGATGGAAACTCCCGCTACTGCTATCTGGATCCCCGGCGTGGGGGAGCTATTGCTGTTGCAGAGGCTGCCCGCAACCTTTCCTGTGTCGGGGCGGAACCGGTGGGACTCACCGATGGTCTTAACTTCGGCAACCCCGAAAAACCGGAAATTTTCTGGCAGTTCTGTCAGGCAGTGGAGGGGATCAGTGAGGCCTGCCAGGCCTTGGATATTCCTGTTGTCAGCGGTAATGTTAGCTTTTATAATGAATCTAATGGTGAGGCCATTTTCCCCACACCTGTTGTGGGTATGATTGGCTTTCTTCCTGATGCAGGCAGACATGCTACCGGCGCCTTTCGGCATCCGGGGGATAAGATCGTACTGCTAGGGAAATTTGTTCCCCAACTGGGAGCCAGCGAGTACCTGGCATTGGTTCACAATCTTGAGACAGGAAAGGTTCCGGATCTCGACCTGGAACAGGAAAAACGGGTTCAGGAATGCTGCCGCAATTTGATCAGGAATGGGAGCATCAAATCTGCTCATGACTGTGCTGAGGGTGGACTTGCTGTAACTATGGCAGAATGCTGTATTTCAGGAAAGATGGGAGCTACTATCGAACTGCCCTTTGAAGGGCGGGAGGATAACTTCCTCTTTGGAGAAGTGCAGTCCTGTATAATAATTACCTGTACCCCTCGTGAGTTGGCTGATGTTCTGCAAACAGCGGCAGACAGTGGGATATCCTCGCTGGTGCTGGGCCAGACCGGGGGGAATCACTTGATTATTCGTGATACAGCGGGTTGCGTTTTGATCAAACAGGATGTTGAGGAGATGGAAAAGATATGGCGGGGGAGCATTTCGAAATGCTTTTAGATGAAGATAAGCCAAAAGAGGCCTGTGGTGTCTTTGGCATTTATGCACCTGGCCAGGATGTGGCACGGATCACCTACTACGGTTTGTATGCCCTCCAGCATCGCGGTCAGGAGAGTGCCGGGATTGCGGTCGGTGACGGGGAAAAGATCACCTGTCGCAAGGGAATGGGGCTCGTCGGTGAGGTCTTTACAGAAGACACATTGAGGATGCTGAAGGGGCATATCGCACTGGGGCATGTTCGTTACTCCACAGCTGCGGAAAACACTATAGAAAATGCCCAACCCCATAACTTCTATTACAAGCAGGGAATGATCGCCCTGGGGCACAACGGGAACCTGACCAACTATGCAGAGCTAAGGAGAAAGCTGGCTGATTCCGGGGCGGTTTTCCAGTCCACAGCTGACAGTGAATTGATGATCAACCTGATTGTCCGGGCAGGGACTGAAGATCTGGCATCAGGAATTCTTAAGACCATGGAACAGCTGGAGGGGTCCTATTCTCTGATCCTGATCACCGAGAAGAAGATGTTCGGGATACGTGATCCGCACGGGATGCGTCCCTTATGCCTGGGCCGTTTGGGGGATGGGTATATACTGGCTTCAGAGTCCTGTGCCCTGGATACTATTGGGGCGGAGTTCATCAGAGATGTGAAGCCTGGAGAAGTTGTGATGATCGATGAGGATGGGGTTACTGCCCTGCAGCCACATAGAGACTGCAAGAGAGCCTTATGTGTATTTGAATTTGTCTACCTGGCCAGGCCTGACAGTGTTATTGACGGTCTGAGCGTGCAGCAGGCGCGTTATGCTCTGGGGAAGGAACTCGCCCGGGAATACCCGCTCGATGGTGATATGGTGATCCCGGTGCCCGATTCTGGGACAAGTTCTGCCTTTGCTTATGCCATGGAGCGCGGACTTCCCTTCAGAGAGGGCTTGATGAAGAACCGTTATGTGGGACGCACCTTTATTCGCCCGGTACAGGTAACACGGGATTTGGGGGTGCGGCTCAAACTAAACCCCATTCGTGAGATGATTTTTGGTAAACGGGTGATCATGGTGGATGATTCCATTGTAAGAGGCACCACCTCCGGGAAGCTCGTCCAGATGATCCGCGAGGCTGGGGCCAAGGAGGTTCACCTCCTGGTCAGTTCTCCACCTGTCACTCACAGCTGTTATTATGGGATCGATACATCTAAAAACGGGGAACTGATCGCTGCCAGCCACTGCATTGAAGAGATCCGTGAGCATATAGGGGCTGATAGTTTGGGCTACCTGAGCCGCTCCGGTTTGCATGCGGCACTGGCTCCATTTAATCCGGATATTCTCTGTGATGCTTGTTTCTGTGGGGATTACCCGATTAGGTGACAGAGGGACGGTACTTGTGTCACCTTCAGGTGTCATAATAGAGGTCTATGCCGTTGTTAGGAAAAGGATTGTTGTCTGAAAAGGGATTACGAAGATCATTTCCATATTCTGCTGAGTAGAAAATACACGAGTGGCTCAAGAGAACCGAAGAAGATGACCGTTCTCCTGATTTTGGTGGTTAGTGGTTTGTTGTTGGTCGTTGGAAAAAGGACTCATTTTCGTAATTTGTTAAGTAGAAAACAGATCACGAGAACCGTCCCTGTGATCTCTTTAATTTTATACAGATAGGCGGTTTATAGATGGAGAGAGAAAAGGATAAGTCGTTATACAGGGAAGCAGGTGTGGATATCGATGCCGGGGAACGGGCAGTAGAGCTGATGAAAAAGCATGTTGCCTCTACCCTTAGACCTGAGGTACTGGGTGGTCTTGGGGGGTTTTCCGGACTTTTTGCATTGGACCTCAACCGTTTTTACCAGCCGGTTCTTGTTTCCGGTACTGACGGTGTGGGTACCAAGCTAAAAATCGCCCAGATGGTTGGAAAGCACGACAGAGTAGGGATCGATCTGGTGGCGATGTGTGTGAATGACATCCTGGTTACCGGGGCAGAGCCGCTGTTTTACCTTGACTATTTGGCCTGCGGGAAGGTGGATCCGAAACAAGTAGAGGAGATAGTGAATGGGGTTGCTGCCGGTTGCCGTGAGGCGGGATGTGCACTGATCGGGGGAGAGACCGCAGAGATGCCGGATTTTTACCCTGTGGGGGAATATGACTTGGCCGGTTTTGCTGTTGGTGCTGTCAACCGTGATCAGATCTGGGATGGCCAGCGGATTTCCGCCGGTGACCTGGTGATCGGTCTTCCTTCATCAGGGGTGCACAGCAACGGTTTTTCACTGGTGCGCCATATCCTCTTCAAAAAATGCGGGTTTTCCGCATCTGATCAGTTTCCGGAAACCGGGCGCACCATCGGAGAGGAACTCTTGACCCCTACCAGGATCTATGTTAAAACCATACTCTCTTTGCGGGAGCGATTGGGGTATATGGTAGTCAAGGGTGCAGCTCACATCACCGGGGGTGGGATTACGGAAAATATTCCCCGGACACTTCCCCAGGGGCTGGGAGCGGTCATCAATTGCGGGGAATGGCCGGTTCCACCGGTTTTTCCGTTTCTACAGCAGATGGGCGGTATTACCACAGAAGAGATGTATCGGGTGTTTAATATGGGGATCGGTTTTGTTCTTATCGTTGAGGAAAGCGATGCAGAAAGGGTCACGGGTACCCTGCAGGAGATGGGGGAGAAATCTTATATAATTGGTAAGGTTATCAGAGGTTCCGGGGTTAGCTACCTTTAAATAGAGGTCGGATGCCAGAGGTCGGAGGTCGGAAAAAAGAAAAGTGACAGTGGCCAAATGGTGACGCCAATGGTGACGGCCAAATGGTGACAGTCACCAAAAACGATAACTTGTATAGACAACTGCGGCTAAAAGGTGACAGTCACCCCGAAAGGAGAAGGTGAAAAAGTGTGAAACACCGCCTTGCTGTTCTGGTGTCCGGGCGGGGCACAAACCTGCAAGCAATCCTTGATGCTATCGCAAGAGGATCTCTTGAGATGCAGGTAGTGGGAATATTCAGCGATCAGCCTGAGCCTTATGCCTTTCAGCGGGCAAAAGAGCAGGGTATTCCCACTGTATTTATTGATCCTGCCCGCTATGCTGATCGTGAAGAATACGATGCTGCTCTTGCGCGGGAGGTTGGAGCATTCCGGCCGGATACAGTGGCTTTAGCCGGTTTTATGAGAATCCTGACTCACGAATTCATAAATGATTTTGATGGGAAGGTTGTGAATATACACCCTGCGCTACTGCCTGCATTCCCAGGGCTTGGGGTGCAGAAGCAGGCTATAGATTATGGGGTGCATTATAGCGGCTGTACCGTGCATTTTGTTGATGAGGAGATGGATTCAGGCCCGATCATCCTGCAGTCGGTGGTTCCTGTCTACCAGAGTGATACACCGGAAACCCTGGCTGAGCGCATCCTCGTCAAAGAGCACATAACATACCCTGCAGCTCTACAGCTCCTGGCTGAGGGAAGGCTGAAGATCCAGGGGAGGCGGGTTATGATCAACTGGGAAGGAAGAATTCCGCAGCAGCCCCAGGACTGTGTCTTGGAATGGCTGAAGATAAAAGATGTACAGATTTAATCAAGGAGGTTTCCTGCAGTGACTGAAACGAGTGGTAAGAGACAAGAGAAGAAAAGAGCATTGATCAGTGTTTCTGACAAACTAGGTATTGCAGAATTTGCTTCTGCTCTCACTGAACTGGGTTACCAATTGATTTCTACAGGTGGAACAGCTCGTGTGCTGGAGGAAGCCGGTGTTGAAGTAGAGCGTGTGGAAAAGGTAACCGGTTTTCCGGAGATTTTAGGGGGGCGTGTAAAAACCCTTCACCCTGGAATACATGCAGGGATCTTGGCCCGCGACCTTCCAGAGGACAAGGCACAGCTGGAAAAACTGGGTATTGAAACGATCAGCCTGGTTGTTGTTAATCTTTATCCTTTTCAGAAAACTGTTTCCCGCTCCGGTATACCTGTCAGTGAGGCTGTGGAGCAGATCGATATCGGGGGTCCGGCAATGCTGCGCGCTGCTGCCAAGAATTTTTCCAGGGTAGCAGTTGTAGTGAACCCGAATCATTATGATCAAATAATTCAGGAACTGCGGGAGCAGGGAGAAATCAGTTTATCGACAAGGCTGAACCTGGCCCAGGAGGCCTTCAGGCATACAGCTCAGTATGATGCGGCTATTTCCAGCTATCTTTCCGGTGTAAGTGTCCAGGAAGATGCTGTACTGTCTTCAGCAGAGGTGAAATTTCCTGCTCAGATGCTCCTGCCTCTGGTTAAGATCAGCGACCTGCGCTATGGTGAAAACCCGCACCAGGATGCTGCCTTCTACCGGGAGGATTCTGGACAGCCCTACGGTGTGGCCGGGGCGCGGCAGTATCATGGAAAAGAGCTCTCCTTCAACAATATTCTCGATCTTAATGCAGCTCTTTCTATAGCGGCGGAGTTTGAGGTTCCTGCTGCTGTGGTGATCAAGCACAGCACACCATCAGGGGTGTCAATGGCTGACAGGCTTGTGGATGCCTACAGGCGGGCTTATGAGGCGGATTCACTGGCTGCTTACGGAGGTATCGTCGGTCTGAACCGCACTGTGGATGAGGAAACCGCAATTGCGATGACTGAAACCTTCCTGGAGGCGATCATCGCCCCGGCTTACAGTGAAGAAGCCCTGACAATTCTGAGGAGCAAGAAAAATTTGCGCATCCTCAGTACAGAATTTGCTGACCTTCGTGCAAAAGTTGATGTTAAGCGGGTCAGCGGAGGCTTCTTACTGCAAGATCCCGACAGTTTAGGTGATCTTAGCGGTTTGAAGCAGAATGCTAAAGTGGTTACTAAAAGATCACCATCTGAAGATGAATGGGATGACCTGATTTTCTCCTGGATTGTGACGAAGCATGTGTCTTCCAATGGAATTGTGATAGCAAAGGAGAGGCAGACCATAGGGATCGGCTGTGGACAGGTGAGCCGTGTGGCTGCTGCCCGGATCGCTCTAGCCAAGGCCGGCAAGAAGGCTGAGGGTTCGGTCATGGCTTCTGGACGGGTTCTTACCCTTTCCTGATACCATCGAATATGCAGCCAAGACGCTGGTGTCACAGCTTTGATCCAGCCAGGCGGCTGCCATCCGGGATCGGAGGAGGT
>NZ_CDRZ01000031.1 GCF_000946815.1 Syntrophaceticus schinkii
TTTTGCCCATTTTGTACAGCCCTCAGGCAGGAATACCTTGTTGATGTATCGAAGAAAATCTTTGAGCCACCGTTTCGACATCGGTGGTAACACCTCCTGGAAATGATGATTTGATCGTTGTTGCTTCCAGGAGGTTTTTGTCATTAGTTATGTTTTTTCCTGCCTGTTTGGTTTAAAAAATGCGAATTAATAAAATTTTGCTTTTATACTGCGTTGCTTGCACCGCAAGAACTTAGGCGATCACCTGCGGAGTTTCTGCCTCAACAGGCTCAATAACAATGGTTACTTTTGCCTTGTTTTGACCCAGAGATATAACCCCGGCAGGCAGTACCAATTCTACATCTTTTGTGATATTCCCCTGGGCTCCACTTATATCCACAGGCTTGGTGCGTATCTCCCCAAGATTGGCCATTACCTCTATAGGACCTGTCATCTGGAGAGTCTTCGGTTCTACACTTTGGCTTTTAACGACAAAACCCTCTGCTACTTCCCCCTGCAGAGCAGCAGTCACTGCTACTGTTTTGACAGGCCCGCTCGTTACCACGGGAAGCTTTACCTGTACAGTACCAGGTTGGACTGTTACCTGCTCCCCGTAATTTTTGGCCAGCTGTACCTTGACCTGTTGACTGATATCATTTTTGGCTCCTTTGATCTCTATTACAGCTTGTACATCTAATATCTCATCCAAGAAACGGCTGGGCGCTTTCACTGTAACTTGTTCTGGGCTGGCAGATGCAGTGCGATATGTAAAACCGGGAGCTGCTTCCCCGCGCACCAGCACCTGTACAGGCACCTGCTTCTCAGACATGACATCCAGGTCTACCTTGATCCGCTCGTGAGAGATGCTGACCACCTGAACACCAAAGGGGGATTCTACCTGTACCGGAAGAAGCTTTTCTCCCACTTCCTGATCGGAGATCTGGACATAAACACGAATGTCATCCCCTTTGACATCCCGCATGATGCTCCTCATCCCCCGTGTGGAAACCTGGACATCAGGAAGAGGAGAAACCAGCACACTTTCAGAGGAAAGGCCGCGCGCCTCCACAGGAAGCGTAAAATCCCTTTTAATAATCGGGTCACGCTGTCCGGCCACATAATACCACAGCATAAATGCCAGAAAAAGTGCCAATAGCTTAAAACCGATATTATTTCGCACACACCAATTGTATACCTTACTGTCTTTCATGATCTTTCACTGCCTTACTGGGACCCAGCATGTCCATCAATTTCTGTTCGAGATCCCCTCTCCTTAAGCCCCGAAAAAGCCTGCCGCTTTCTGCCAGAGAAATCGTCCCGGTTTCCTCGGAAACCACAACTGCCACTGCATCGCTTTGCTCTGTGATCCCCAGGGCAGCGCGGTGCCTTGTTCCTAGCTGTGAACTGATAAAGGGGTTTTCTGTCAAAGGCAAGTAACAGGCAGCAGCCAGGATACGATTGCCCCCGATGATCACTGCCCCGTCATGGAGAGGGGTATATGGCTCAAAAATATTCACGATCACCTCTTCGGAGACCAGAGCATCCATCTTCACTCCGCTCTCCACATACTCCACCAGCCCTGTTTCTCGAGTGAAAACAAGCAGAGCGCCTGCATGTCGACGGGAAAGATTTTCAGCTGCCAGGGCTGTATTATGTGCTATATGTCTGGCTTCTTCCTCAGCCAAAACGGATCTGCGCCCAAAAAGGCTGCCTCTCCCCAACTGTTCCAAGGCCCGCCGTAGTTCCGGCTGGAAAACAACCGGAAGAGCCACAGCCAGGGCTGTCCACGTCTTCCCCACCAGCCAGTTGATTGTTGTTAAATGAAATTGGGCACTCAAGGCACCGGCAATCAACAGCACAGCCAGACCTTTCAAGAGCTGCACAGCACGTGTTCCTTTGATCAACAGCAAAAGCTTGTAGATTACAAAGGCAACTATTAGAATGTCGATAAAGGTGCGTAAATCAAGATAATTAAAATACGCTAAAAACCTGGATAGATTTGACATATAGATTCACCTGTATAAGATCTTCATCTAAATATACACTATCGAGCATACATCTGACAAATAAAACCTGCAGGAAATGTCGTATATGCTGACAACTTAGGACAAAAGGGTTAAGATAATAATACAACTAGAATAATAGCACATCCATATATGTTATTAATATCAATAGACCAATTATCAGATTACTTTATGGCATTAATTGGTTAACACATCGCAGAAATGGAGGGAAAGCTGTGGAAACAGGTCTGATGAGAGCGTTCGCAGCTTTGAAACACCGTAATTTTCGCATCTTTTGGACAGGACAGCTAATTTCCCTCATCGGTACCTGGATGCAGAACCTGGCTCAGGGGTGGCTGGTGCTTACACTGACAAATTCCCCCTTTCTGCTGGGATTGGTGAGTGCGGTACAGTTTACACCGATGCTGCTTTTTTCTCTGTTTGCCGGAGTAGTAGCTGACCGCCTGCCGAAAAGGAAGATCTTAATATTAACACAAAGCGGTTCCGCACTGACAGCACTCATCCTGGGTCTGCTGGTTCTTACAGGAAAGGTGCAGTACTGGCACATTTTAGTTATGGCCGGTACTTTGGGTACAATCAACTCTCTCGATAGCCCGACACGCCAGTCTTTTATTGTAGAACTGGTAGGAAAACGTGATTTAATGAATGCCATTGTTTTGAACTCCACCGCTTTTAACGGCGCCCGAATTATCGGGCCTGCCATAGGTGGACTGACCATCAATATTCTTGGAATAGCTGCCTGTTTTTTGGTGAATGCAGCCAGTTACCTGGCGGTGATCTGTGGTCTTCTGGCACTGCGTGTAAAGGATGCGGCAAAAGACAGCAGCCCACAGGAAATGGTCCTGACTAAAATCAAGGAAGGGCTGCAGTACATTCGCCAAACACCGGTGATCCTGCACACCCTGGCGCTGATGATAGTAATGAGTATTTTCGCTATGAATTTCAATGTTCTTATCCCTGTGCTGGCCCGCGATACTTTAGGGCTGCAAGCCGACGGATACGGTTTCCTCTTGTCTGCCATGGGTATTGGGTCCCTAGTGGGCGCTCTTTTTATGGCAATTGTAAGTCATTTGGGGCCACAGCAGTATATAATAATAGGAGGAGCCACAGGACTGGCTCTCTTTCAGCTGTTGTTGGCATTCAATCATTCTTATACCATGGCACTGCTCCTGCTGGGATTAACCGGTATTGCCATGTTATCCTTTATCACATCAGTGAATACCACACTGCAGTTGAATGCCCCTGATCATCTTCGGGGAAGGGTGATGAGCGTATATACCCTGGTTTTTCTGGGGCTTGCTCCACTGGGAAGCCTGTTCAGCGGATCTGTTGCCCATGTTGGGGGAGCACCTGCCGGTCTGGCTGTAGGAGCGATTATCGGTATGATCAGTATATGTGCTGTCCTTATCTGGGGAAAGCATAATCCGATCCCAGCCCTGGATAATAACCATGACGAATCCATATCCTGATTATTTCATAAATAATAACAGCAGGAGATCAATATTAAGTCACGAAGAAATAACTGATCCTTTATCAAAGATAGGGGGTGCCCTGTGTGAAATTGAGGAACTGGCAGCTGCCATTGGCAATCGTTCTGTTTATGACGGGGATTTTGCTGATGTCAGCGCTTAGCGCCTTGCAAAGTGAAGCTGATCCCCGCTCCCAGTCAAAGGCACAGAACCTGATCGCCATGATCGAAACACAGGAAAAAGAACTGAAAGATTATGAAAAAACTATCGAGGCCAGAAGAGAGTCATTGGCAAAACATCAAAAAGACATTGCTTCAGGAGAAATTGAGGTGCGAAGCTTACAGTCAAAACTGGACCATATGAAAACCCTTTCCGGCATAACTAATGTAGAGGGAAAGGGGATCATGGTTTTTCTGGATGATAATACTAAGGCTATGAAATCGCCAAAAGCAAAAACCCGGAGCAAACCAAACCGGAGGACTTCTTGATTCACGACAAACACCTTCTCTATATCGTTTATGAACTGCGAGTGGGAGGGGCAGAAGCCATCTCTATCAATGGGCAGAGGATTGTATGCTCATCCGATATCAGGTGTATGGGAACAACCATCGGGGTGAATACCATTGCCATCGGGCCGCCCTTTGTGATCAGGACGATCGGTGATCCTGATCGCATGTCCAAGGTTTTGGAAACGAAAACCAGCCAGTACAACATCTTGAAAATGGCGGGTTATCCAGTGCGTATTGAAAAAAAGGACAAGGTAACCATCGGGTCCTATAAGGGAAGTTACCAGTTTAGTTATACAGAACCAAAGGGGGAACAATAAATGTGGATTCCAATTCTAGGGCTGCTGATTGGGCTGATCATCGGTTCTGCCCTCAATGTACCTATTCCGGGGGCCTATGCCAAGTATCTTTCTATAGCAGTTCTGGCAGCACTGGACTCCGCCTTTGGTGGTGTCAGGTCGATCTTCGATGAAAGATTCGATGCCGCTATTCTGCTTACAGGATTCTTTGCCAATGCCCTGCTTGCGGCCCTGCTCGCCTACCTGGGTGACCAGCTTGGTGTGGACCTTTATCTGGCAGCCGTCTTCGCCTTTGGTGTCAGGCTCTTCCAGAATCTAGCCATCATCAGGAGGGAACTGCTCTCCAGATGGGTCGAAAAACGAAAAATTGCACGGGCAAAGAGGGATAATCATGAATAAATTAAAAAACTGGCAGGTCCCTGTTTTTGTTACCTTTTTACTGCTGGGTCTGCTCATCACAGTGCAGTTTCGCTCCCAGCAGAACTATTTGCGAGATCTACCTCAACAAAAAATAGAAGACCTGATCTTAATGTTGAATAAAATCAATGATAAGAAATCTGAGCTGGAAAAGGAACTGGGCGACCTGGATAGGCAACTGCGCCTGATCAGCACCAATGTTTCTGAGGAAGAAACTTTGACCAAACAGCTGCGCAAGGATATTACCAAACAAAAAATGGCCCTGGGAACTGTACCTGTAAAGGGCCCGGGCATCACTATTACCATCGATGCCGATCTTGTTTATATAGATGTAATCGATATCATCAATGAACTCTGGAACTCTCAAGCAGAAGCCATTGCCATCAATGACCGCCGAATTACCGGTTGGTCGAAGATTTATTGGAACGAACCGACCAGCGCCCTCACGGTCGATGGAGAAGTTATTACCTACCCTTGCACGATTAAAGCCATAGGTGATCCGGAAAAGCTCGATTCAGGACTGCATCTTCTGGGAGGTGTGCTCGACAGTCTAGCCATCTATAATATTCGTCCCACGGTCAAGAAAGAGAATTTAATTGAATTGCCGGCTGCTGATTACCCCAATACCTACTACCTGAAACCAAAACTTGAGGAATAACGGTGAGACACGGGGACGGTTCTCGCGTCTCACTCGCGTCTCACGATGAATGAGGTGACAAGAGGGTGACAAGAGAACCCGTCCCCGTGTCACCCGTCACGATGAAAGAGGTGACAAGAGGAACCGTCCCCCTGTCACCTTTATTACACTACTGGCGCCTCATCAGAAAGTAGTTCATGCTGTCTGTCAAGGCCTGCCAGCTGGCTTCGATAATATTCTCAGAGACACCTACTGTGCTCCAGGTTTCTGTTGAATCCGCGGATTCGATGAGCACACGTACCTTGGCACTGGTTCCATCCTTACCATCCAGAACACGCACCTTGTAGTCCACAAGGTGCATCTCTTTGAGAGCAGGATAAAAACCCTCCAGCGCTTTTCTGAGGGCATTGTCCACAGCGTTCACGGGGCCCTCCCCCTCTGCTGCTGTATGCATCACCTGGTCACCCACCCGCAGTTTGATGGTGGCCTCGCAGTTGATGCTCTCTTCCCCTCCGCCATTGGCAGGGCGCTTTTCCACCAGGATTTTCAGACTTTCCAGGGTAAAGAACTCCCCATCCTCTCCTATACCCCGCCGCAATAACAGTTCCAGGGATGCATCCGCCCCCTCGAACTGGTAGCCGCGGTGCTCCAGTTCTTTGATCTCATTGCTCAAACGACGTGTTGAATCGCTGCCCTTGAGTATATCCAGCCCGAATTCCCGAGCCTTAAAGCTGATATTGCTCGCTCCGGCCAGCTCAGACACCAGAACACGCCTCCTGTTTCCCACCAGTTCCGGATCCATGTGTTCATAAGTGCATGGATTCTTTAAAATAGCGTTGACATGGATCCCCCCCTTATGAGCAAAAGCACTGGAACCCACAAATGGCTGGCTACTCAAGGGGGTCATATTGGCGATCTCACTGACATAGCGGGACACCTCTGTAAGCTGCCGCAGAGCAGCACTATCCAGAGAACAAAACCCCATCTTCAGCTGTAAATTGGGGATCACCGAACAGAGATTGGCATTCCCACACCGCTCCCCAAAACCGTTGATCGTTCCCTGAACCTGTCTCGCCCCATACCTGACAGCCATCAGGCTGTTGGCCACAGCCAGTTCCCCATCATTACTGAACATGAATCGCCCAGTG
>NZ_CDRZ01000032.1 GCF_000946815.1 Syntrophaceticus schinkii
TGGGAAACTACCGCTACTATGGTATAACCGACAAATGCTCCGATGCTGTATAAAATTCCTCTATGAGGTAGAAAAGCTGCTCTTCAAATGGCTAAACCGTCGCAGCCAGAGGAAAAGCTTTGATTGGGAAAAATTCAGGCTATTTCTCAAGAAATTTCCACTGCCTACACCCCGTATATTTGTGAATATTTACGATGTCAGGGTAAGAATCTTTGCGTGATCTCCGTGAATAATGACTACGGAGAGCCGTATGCGTTAATAGCGCACGTACGGTTCGATGAGGGGTAGGGGATACAACTACTAGGCCAGTAGTGCACGGCCGGGATACTAAGGCACTGCCAGACGAAAGGGGCAGTATAACGGACTGTCCTGACCTAAACGCTACCAGGCGGCAAGAGACCCCGCCTACTCTACTTCCTTTTGCACGCGTGCACCAGAAATGCACCGGGAACCGTCCCCGGTGCACGCCAACCACCAACCACTAACTTTGTACGTTTGCAGTCTTTGGGCTATAATAATAAACGTTGGTGGTTTTCACCAGGATAATTTGATACCAGAGAGGGAGCAGTTGATGGAAGCAAAGGGCAGATTTAATATATGGACTTCTGGCTGCCAGATGAATGAACATGACTCTGAAATCATGCAGGCACTGTTAGAAAAAGAGGGTTATCAGTGGACCCCTGACCCTAAGGATGCGGATATCGTCATTCTCAATACCTGCTCGGTCAGAAAAACCGCTGAACAGAGAGCACTGGGGTTTCTGGGGAATATGAAATATCAGAAAAGCAAAAACCCCGAACTTGTCATTGCGGTTGGGGGGTGTATGGCCCACAATCCTGAGATTCGAGAGTTCCTGGTGAAAAAGGCACCCTTTGTTAATATCATTTTTGGAACGCGCAATTTCCACAGATTGCCAGAATTTTTGAAAGAAAGTCTGGAGCATAATAAAAAAGTAGTTGCTGATGAACATGATGAAACCGGGGAAACCCCTGGACTGCTGCCTGCACATCGCGGAAATCCCGTAAAGGGTTATGTTACCATTATGTACGGCTGTAATAATTTTTGCTCTTACTGTATTGTCCCCTATACCAGGGGGCGAGAGAAAAGCCGTCCACCTGAGGAGATCATTGAAGAGGTGACACAGCTTGCCGCAGATGGCTACCGTGAGGTTACACTGCTCGGACAGAATGTAAACTCCTACGGAAAAGAACTATCAGGTCATGTTAATTTTGCGGGACTCTTGGAGTCTTTAGATGAGATACCGGGTCTTGCCAGGATCAGATATATGACCTCCCATCCCAGGGATTTCACTGAGGAGTTGATTGAGACCATCGCTGCTTCCCAAAAGGTTTGTGAGCATTTTCATCTGCCTATCCAGTCAGGGAGCAACAGGATTTTAGAGTTGATGAACAGGGGCTATACCAGGGAAAAATTCATTGCTCTGACTGAACGAATTAGAGAAAAAGTACCCCAGGCAAGTATTACAACTGATATCATAGTAGGATTCCCGAAAGAGGCAGAGGACGATTTCCAGGATACTCTGGATCTGGTGGAACGGGTAAGGTTTGATGCAGCCTTCACATTTTTGTATTCCCCTCGCCAGGGGACCCCTGCGGTGAAGATGGGGGAACAAATATCTCAGGATGCAAAAAAGGAGCGAATGGCAAGGTTGGTGGATCTCCAGAATAAGATTACTCTGGAACACAACCTGTCTTTAGAAAATCAGGTTGTGGAGGTGCTTGTAGAAGGGAGAAGCAAAAAAGACCCCGAACGGTGGAGCGGCAGGACGAGGACCAATAAAATTGTTGATTTTGAAGGTTTAGAAGGTGAGGATCTGACAGGTGAACTTGCTGATGTTTTGATTACCTGTGCCCGAACCTGGAATCTCATCGGTAAATTAAAAAGGGTGTACAAAAAAGAGGAATCTGTTCCTCTTCCAAGAATTTAAACAGTAATAACTACAGGAGGTGCTTGATTAAGTGTCAGTTACAGAAAAAGCGCAGGAACTTGGGTCTGCCTTGCGGGAAACTGAAGAAGCAACAATCTTGCGGGCAGCGGAAATGAATCTTGACAATGACCCCGAATCACTGAAGTTGATCACAGAGTTCCAAAAGAGTTTTCAACAGATCCAAAATGCTCGGAATGCCGGAGAAAATATCAATAGTGAGGAATTAGAAGCATTCAACGAGCTCCAAGAGAAAGTGAATGTGGATAAGAATATCCAGGCCTATTTCGCTGCACAACAGCGTTTTAATCAGCTTCTGCAGCAGGTCAACAACATCATCAACCAGGTTTTGAGGGGAGAAGCTTGTTCCCCGGATTGTTGTGACAGCTGCTCAGGCTGCTCGTAAGCAATCGTGGAGTGGTAGGAGTGGCTAACGCAACTCCCTTGATGTCCCAATACCAGGCGATAAAAAGTAAGTATCCGGACTGTCTGCTTTTTTTTCGCCTGGGGGATTTCTACGAGCTGTTCGGGGATGATGCCAAAAAAGCTGCAAAAGAACTGGATATTGTTCTGACCAGCCGTGGGGCGGGAAAAGAGCAAAAAGTGCCCATGTGTGGTGTCCCTTACCATGCGGTAGAAAACTACCTCAATCGTCTCCTGGAAAAAGGATATAAGGTTGCTATTTGTGAGCAGCTGGAAGAGGCCAAGCCAGGAAAAGGGATTGTTAAGCGGGATGTAGTAAGGGTGGTGACACCGGGCACCATTTTAAATGCTGCTTATCTAGACCAGGCAAATAACAATTACATCCTTTCTCTTTGCCATAAACAGGACCATATCGGCTGTGCGTGGAGTGATATCAGCACAGGTGAGTTTCAGGTTACTCAATTTTCTGTAACAACACAATCCGGGCACCTGGTGGATCTGGTGAACCGTCTGCAGCCTGCGGAGTGTATCTATAAGCGCGGACAATTCTCTTTTTTTCAATCCATGCTGGGAAACTGCTGGGGCTACCGAAATATGATCCCTACCGAGGTGGACCAAGAAACTTCAATCGAGATCATCGAAAAGCAGTTTGGTCAGGATAATCTGATTGGCCTTGATCGCCGATCTTTAGGAGAAGGGCTGGCTGCTGCGGCCACTCTGCTCGGGTATCTTCAACAGACACAAAAAACTGAACAACTGCCCTTTCGTAAGATAACTGTCTTTACACCCGAAAACTATATGTACCTGGATGCCATGACCATCAGGAACCTTGAGCTTTTTACAACCCTGTGGGAAGGCAAAAAAGAAGGCAGCCTTATCTGGGCACTGGACCGCACCTTAACCGCAATGGGCAAACGCCTTTTGCGCAACTGGTTGGAGCTGCCTCTCCAGGATATATCAGCTATCAAAGAGAGACAGGATTCAGTGGAAGAACTATCCGCTGATCTCTTGCTGCGCCAGGATCTGCGGGACTATTTGGATAAGATTTATGATCTGGAGCGCATCACCGGCAGGGTCGATTGGTTGGTGGCTAATCCACGTGATTTAACGGCACTGGCCGATTCCCTGGCTGTGATCCCTGTGATCACAGATATCCTCAACCAGATGACAAGTGATCATCTCAAGGGTCTTGGGGGATCGCTGGACCCCATCGACGAATTAAAAGAACTCATTAACCGCGGAATTATTGAAAACCCACCGGTTAATCCGAAAAACGGGGGCGTGATCAAGAACGGCTATCACCCTGAGGTTGATAAGTTCCGCAAAATGATCGATGAAGGGGAAGCCTGGATCAAGAATCTGGAGGCCGAAGAGCGTTCCCGCACCGGGATCAAATCGCTGAAAATAGGTTTCAATAAAGTATTTGGCTATTATATAGAGATAACCAAACCGAATCTACACCTGGTTCCCGATAACTATATCAGAAAACAGACATTGACTCAGGGTGAACGCTTTATCACACCGGAATTAAAGGAGCAGGAAGCACTTTTTCTAGGAGCCACAGATCGGTTACAGGAATTGGAGTATCAGTTATTTATCGATATTCGCAGTAACGCCAAAGAAATGTCAGATAGGGTGCGCCGGAACGCACACTTGATCGCTCAGATCGACTGTCTGGCATCATTTGCGGAAACCGCTGCCTGCAACAATTACGTCAGACCAAAGATCAACAATGAAGGGATGACCAGCATTAAAAATGGCCGCCACCCGATTCTGGATCAGCTCCTCACGGAGGGCTCATTTGTTCCTAACAGCCTTCACATCGGAGAAGCAGATAACAGGATTCATATCCTAACGGGCCCCAATATGGCAGGTAAATCCACTTATATGCGCCAGATGGCTACCTTGATCTTGATGGCCCAGTGTGGATCCTTTATCCCCGCGGAAGAGGCTGAGATCGGAATTGCTGACCGGGTTTTTGTACGTGCCGGAGCAATGGATGACCTGGGCAAGGGCCAGAGCACCTTTATGATGGAGATGAATGAGGTCTCTTACATCATCCATCATGCCACAAAGGACAGCTTTATCGTGCTGGATGAGATCGGAAGGGGTACAGGCACCTTTGACGGATTGGGGATCGCCTGGGCGATTGTGGAATATCTACATGACCAGATCGGATGCAGGGCAATTTTTGCTACACACTACCACCAGCTGACACAACTGGCTGACGAGTTTAAGGGGGTTGTCAATTACTCGGTGGCAGTGGCTGAAAAAGGCAATAATATTATTTTCTTGCACAAAGTTGTCCCCGGCGGAACAGATAAGAGCTATGGTATCCAGGTGGCGCGCCTGGCCAATCTTCCTTCTATGGTTGTTGAGCGCGCCCGGGAGGTAGCTGACATGATGGAAGCTGATGGTAAATCTGCAGAGCCAAAAAAGCCAGATATTCCGGCAGCTGTTCAATTGGTGCTCTTTGATGATAAAAGTGTAATCATACAGGAACTGCAGAACCTGAATTTAATTCAGATGACACCGTTGGAGGCATTGAATATTCTTTCCGGCTGGCAGCAGCGTTTATCACAGGCAAAGGATAGCGCTCCTACCAGGAAAAAAAGACAGCGTTAAAAGATAAAGTTCGTTACAGAAAGGTGATTAATGTATGTTTATTGGTCTTGACGTAGGTGGCACATATACAGATGCCGTTTTGATGGATGGCAGAAAAATAATTGAAAAGATGAAGGTACCCACGGATAATGATCAGCTGTTGGATTCACTTCTCAAGGCTCTGGACCCTTTATTGGAAGCAGCGAAGGGGGAAGAGCTAGAGCGGATCGTATTGAGCACGACCCTGATCACTAACTTAATCGCCACGAAAAAAGTCGATCCAACGGCGCTGGTGATCATACCAGGCCCAGGGTTGAATCCCAGTACATATGATTACAAGGTTCCCTATACATTCTTGCTGTCAGGAGCCATTGACTACCGCGGCAGAGAAATCGACCCTTTGGATGAACAAGAGATCGAGAATTGTGCACAGAAGATCAAAGAAGCAGGGGTTATGCGCGCGGTGGTTGTGGGGAAATTTTCTCAGCGCAATAAACAACATGAAGAAAGAGTGGCCTCCTACCTGGAGGAGCAAATTCCCGGTATAAGGGTAGCCATGGGGCACCAGGTAACCGGCCGCTTGAACTTTCCCAGGAGGGTGTATACATCACTGTTGACCCTGGCTACCCAGGACAGGTTCCATACCTTTTATGCCGAGGTGTTGAAGCTCCTTGAACAAAGGGGAATTACCGCTCCTCTCTATATTTTAAAGGCTGATGGAGGTACACTGCCCTTTGATCTATCTGCGCAAAAACCGGTGGAAACCATTTTTTCCGGCCCCGCGGCCAGCACCCTCGGTGGACTGGCACTCACCCCCAGGGGAGAGACTTCAGTAGTGGTTGATATCGGTGGAACCACCACGGACCTCGCCCTGATTCTATCCGGAGAACCGCTGCTCGCCTCCAGGGGGGCGCGCATCGATGACAAGCTCACCCATGTGAGGGCCTTTGCTACCAGCCTGCTGCTGTAGGTGGTGACAGCTGTCTGCAGGTTCAAGACGGTGTTCTACAGATCATGCCTTA
>NZ_CDRZ01000033.1 GCF_000946815.1 Syntrophaceticus schinkii
GACTAGTGTTGTGAATTTTAGCTTTGGGTTTTCTCTTGCTTTCTCCGCTATCCTTGTCAGTTTCGTTTCCACTACTTACTCTCCTCCGGTGAGTTAGTGTTCCTCTTCCAAGGGTAATGACTCCGCTACTGCCTTTCCTCTACAGGAGTTACCCTGCTTCATCGGTACTATGCAGTAATCCGACTCCCTGCGCGCCTTTTGGCTTCCTCACTTTGTATCGCTTGTCTGCCATACTCCTTCTTCGGAAGAGCCCGCAGGTCTCCCAAGTTGCCGTGAACCAACTGTGTACAGCGTGCCAAGGTCTTTGACTCCGGGGAAGTTCCGGCCTGCTCGCCTCTATCGCCTGCCGAAATGTTGCCTTCTTCAGGACGGAATGAATCGGCCTTCCCATCTCGCACTATTTCGAAGCTCAATCCCTTCAACCTTGCGGCTTTCGGCCCGCTGTCTCGCCTGCCTACGCTTAAACATAGCTGTTACCAGCTATGCTCCAAGGCTGGCTACGGGTGGTTGGCTAAACCTTGCCCGGTGGGATTCCCACCCACTGAGTGTCACGACCTGGCTTGGTCGCTCCCGTCCCCAGTGCATTTCGTCGCTCCCGTCCCCGGTGCATCACTCCCATTCGATGGTGCCTGGAGGTTTGGGGGTGAGGTCATAGAGTACGCGGTTGATGCCCGGTACCTCGTTTAAAATCCGTTTGGCAATTTGATCCAGCAGTTCCAGGGGAAGGCGAGCGCAATCCGCTGTCATGGCATCTTTACTGGTCACTGCACGGAGGACAATAGGGTGGGCATAGGTGCGCTCTCCCCCTGTCATACCGACACTCCTGACCGGCAGCAGTGCTGCATAGTACTGCCAGATCTCCTGTTCCAGTCCGGCCCGCCGGATCTCTTCTCTCAGTATATAATCTGCCTCCCGGGCGAGGAGAAGCTTCTGCTCAGTCACTTCACCTAACACCCGCACAGCGAGCCCCGGGCCAGGAAAGGGCTGACGCCAAACAGCCTCATGCGGCAAACCCAGTTCTTCCCCGACCAGACGCACCTGATCCTTGAACAGCAAACGCAGCGGCTCCAAGAGACGCAGCTTCAGGTCTTCAGGAAGCCCACCTACATTATGATGGCTCTTGACCACACCTTTAGTATCTGTTCCAGATTCGATAACATCTGGGTAAATGGTACCCTGAAGAAGAAACTCAAACTCCCCCAGGTGAGCTGCTTCCTCCTCAAAGACACGAATAAATTCGTGGCCGATGATCTTCCTCTTCTTCTCAGGGTCCACAACTCCGGCAAGTTTAGCCAGGAACCTCTCCCGTGCATCAACAAGAATCGTCTTCATGCCCAGATGCTCTTGAAGAAGCTGTGTCACCTGTTCCCGTTCACCTTTTCTAAGCAATCCATGGTCGACAAAGATACATGTCAACTGTTCACCGATGGCGCGGTAGACAAGAGCAGCCGCAACTGTAGAATCAACACCACCGCTCAATGCCCCAATCACCCTGGAGCTGCCTACGGTTTCTCTGATTGCGGCAATCTCTTCTTCAATAAATGCAGCCGGGGTCCAATCACCACGGCAGCCGCAGATGTCACAATCACCCATGAATCATCTCCCCTTTCACTTCCTCACCCTCTGTCTCCTTGCCAGATCCCTGATCTATGACATAGATGCCAGGAAGGTTGCGGAAGCGCTGGCCACAGTCCAGGCCATAGCCTACAACAAAATAATCGGGTATGATAAAACCGTTATAATCGGGGACCAGATCAACCTTGCGCCTGTCAGGCTTGTCCAGCAGTGTACAGACTTTCAGGCTCGCAGGACGTCTGGCCTTCAGGTTTTTATAAAGGTATTTAAGTGTTAAGCCTGTGTCGATGATATCCTCCACCAGAAGGACATGCCTTCCTGTAATCGTCTCATCCAAATCCTTGAGAATCCTCACCACTCCTGAGCTGGCTGTTTCATCTCCATAGCTGGAAACAGCAACAAAATCAATAATCACAGACACATCAAGTTTGCGCACCAGGTCAGCCATAAAGACGAAGGCACCCCGCAGGATGCCTACCACCAGGAGTTCCTTTTCGGCGTAATCCTGGTTGATCCGCCCGGCCAGTTCATCGACCTTGGCTTGTATCTTTTCCTCAGCAAGCAGTATTTCCAGTTTGTGCAACTAAACCCCCACCTATCCACTGTTTAAGCAGTAAAAACTGATCAATCTGCAATTTTTTGAAAAAATCATGTCTTATTATATCATAAATTGGCATACGGTTTCGCTGAATAACACGGTTAATCTATTGATGGCGCCGCATAGCACACGTACACTGACTGCAGCCTTTTGTTGAATTGATAAATTCGCAAATCCTTAGATGGTACCGGACTCCCAGGAGGCGAGATATCTTTTCTGCTCTTCTGTCAGTTCCTCGATCTCGACCCCATAAGCAGCCAATTTGAGTCTGGCTACACGCTCATCGATCTCACGCGGAACCTGGTAGACACCGGCCTCCAGTTTTCCCTGCTCAGCCACTAACCAGGCGGCAGACAGTGCCTGATTGGCAAAACTCAGGTCCATTACCTCAACAGGATGCCCCTCCCCACAGGCCAGATTAACCAACCTGCCGTCAGCAAGCAGATAGATGCGGCGGCCGTCATCAAGAGTGAACTCTTCAATATCTTTTTTCACAACCTGACGCCTGGTGGCCAGTTTTGCAAGAAAGGGAATGTCGATCTCTACATTGAAATGGCCGGCATTGGCCAGGATTACCCCATCCTTTAAATAGGGAATATGACTCTCCCCTAAAACATGAATATCACCGGTGACCGTTACAATGAAATCAGCTCTCTTTGCTGCCCCTTTCATGGTTGTCACTTCATGCCCATCCATGATCGCTTCCAGGGCCTTAAAGGGATCAACCTCCACAACCACCACTCTTGCCCCGAGACCCTTTGCTCGAGCGGCAACACCCCTTCCACACCAGCCGTAGCCGACAACCACAAATGTGGAACCTGCAATGAGGTAATTGGTCGCTCTCAGAATACCGTCGATTGCCGACTGACCTGTGCCGTACCTGTTGTCGAAAAGGTGTTTTGTCAAAGCATCATTCACAGCTACAAGGGGATATTTGAGTGCGCCATCCCTGGCCATGGCTCTCAGCCGGACCACACCTGTGGTGGTCTCTTCTGTACCGCCGATCACGCCTTTCGCTTGCTCCGGGCGCTCTTGATGAAGGGTTGTAACCAGGTCAGCTCCATCATCGATGGTCAGATCGGGTTTCATGTCCAGGGCGGCACTGATCTGTTTGTAATAAGAATCATTATCCACACCGCGGCGGGCAAATGTTGGTATTTCATAGACCACATTGAGTGCTGCAGCTATGTCATCCTGGGTGCTGAGGGGATTTGATGCACAGAGCACCAGGTCCGCACCCCCTATTTTGAGTACCCGGGCAAGATTCGCCGTTTTTGCAGAAATGTGGAGACAGGCGGCAATTTTAATGCCTTTAAGAGGAAGGGATTGCTCCCATTCTGCCCTAATTTGGTGTAAAACCGGCATTTTCCGCCAGGCCCATTCGATGCGCTCTTTCCCGACCCTGCTCAAATCCTCATCGGTCAGCCGCAAACATTCTGTTGACATTACTGATTCGCTCCTTTTTTCGTTTTCTTTCAAGAACCTATCGGTTTTCCTTTCTCCTCCAACCTCGCAATATCCTCGGTTCCTCCGAGAACAACCATAATATCTTGTGCCTCAAAGACATGATCAGCCCCCGGAGAAACTATGATTTCAGCGTCCCTGCGGATGGCCAGGACTGTGACACCAAATCTAGCCCGCAGATCGGCTTTGCCCATAGTAATTCCGACAAGCCCTTCAGGGACCTGCATTTCAATAATACCATACTCTGAAGAGAGTTCGATATAATCAATCACTTTGGCAGAGACCAGATGGTGTGCCACCCGCGCCCCCATATCCCGCTCCGGATAAATAACGCGGTCTGCACCTACTTTTTCCAGCACCTTGCCGTGAAGATCGCTCATCGCTTTGGCCACAACGAATTTTACACCCAGCTCTTTCAACTGCACAGTCACCAGAATACTGGCCTGAAGATTACTGCCGATACCAACAATAACGACATCAAAGTTCCTGATGCCCAACGACTTGATGGTTTCAAAATCTAGAGCATCCACCTGAACCGCATGAGTGACATCATGCATGATCTGATCAACTTCATCTTTAGAGATGTCAACAGCCAGCACCTCATAACCCATTCGATGCAGATTACGGGCAACACTGCCCCCGAACCTGCCGATGCCAATCACTGCAAACTGTTTTTTTGGCATCAATAACACCTCCTCATCCAATAATGATCCTTTCATCAGGATACTTGTAACGCACCGGCTGCTGGCGCTGCCAAAAAGCCAGTGCCACGGTGAGGGGTCCTAGCCGCCCGGCATACATTGTCATAATGATCAACGCTTTGCCAAGTGTGCTCAGATGAGGTGTAAGCCCCATAGTGAGCCCCACCGTACCAAATGCAGATATGGCTTCAAAAAGAACAGCAAGAAAGCTCGTTTTTTCGCTAACCACCAGAATCATGGTGACAACCGCCACTAAAAAAGCAGCAAGCATCAGAACAGCTATTGCTTTAAAGATGATGCTGCCGGGAATAGACCTCTCAAAGGACTCGGCATCGGTTTTTCCCCGTACCGCCGACCAGGTAACTGCCAGAAGCGCCCCCAGTGTTGTGGTTTTAACCCCTCCGCCGGTTCCTCCAGGGGATGCCCCGATAAACATCAGAATGATCATGAAAAACTGGGTGGCACCGCGCAGTGAACTTATATCAAGGGTGTTGCTGCCACAGGTTCGCGGAGTAACAGCCTGGTAAAAGGAGGCAAGAATCGCTCCCCCCGGACTCAGCTGCTGCAAGGCGTTCCCTTGCTCCAGCAGCCAGAAGAGGATTGTCCCCCCCACAACCAACACTGCAGTGATCGCAAGCACCACCTTGGAGTGAAGCAGCAGGCTGGAAAACCGCCTGTTATAGTACAGATCCCTGATCACAACAAACCCAAGACCGCCGAGGATAATCAACAGGGGAATGGTAAGTGAAACAACTGCATCCCCCGAATAAGCAGTCAGACTGGAAAAGGGACCGGAGATAATGCCGAACAGGTCAAAACCCGCATTACAAAAGGAAGAGATGCTGTGAAAGAAACCATAGTAGATCCCCCTTGCCCAACCCAACTGTGGAGTAAAACGCAGGGAAAGGATCAGCCCTCCAACCCCCTCGATCAGCAAGGTCATACCGATGATGCTCTTGACCAGGCTGACGACTCCTTCCAGGCGCAGGACATTTAAGCTCTCCTGTATCAGCAGCCTTTCCCTCAAATTGATTTTCTTACCTACAAGCAGAGCAAAAAGCGTTGTCATGGTCATAATCCCCAGACCACCTGCCTGGATCAACCCGAGAATAACCAGCTGCCCAAAAAGGGAATAATGAGTTGCTGTATCCACCACAACCAGTCCTGTAACACAAACAGCGCTGGTGGCGGTAAAGAGTGCGGTGAGAAAGGGGGTGGGGTGCCCGCTGCACGCTGCCACCGGAAGCATCAATAGCATGGTCCCCACTATAATAAGTGCCGCAAAACCCAAAAGAAGGATTTGAGCAGGTCTGAAGTGAGAGAAAACCCCCCTCAGAAAAGGTTTCTGTCTCCGCTTCCCGCTCTTATCGAGTGTAATCCGATACAATAGAAAAACCTCCAGGGAAATAGCTTTGCTATAAAAAGAGCACGGCAGCACAAATGCGATCATTCCTATTCTTCCAGAATTACACTTGGATGTCAATAAAAACTCCGCCAGAAATTAGCCATCTGGCGGAGAAAATGAATCCTGACTAGCGACTGTATCCACTGGAGTGCTGGAGACTGCCCCCCATGCAAACGTCTCGCGTGCGCTGGGGACAGTCCCCCTTGCACGCGTCCCTCTTGCGTGTCTCTTGCACGCGTGCACTGGGGACTGTCCCCTTTGCACGCGTCCGGGTATCCCACTTGCACGCGCTGCTAGATAGGGGGGGCGATCTTGATCTTTTTATTGAAATCCCTGAAATCAACAGTCATCGTCAATACTGTATCAGTGCTTTGAGTGCTGACAGCTGTTGCCTCTGCCTTCACCAATATATGTTTTCTCCGGTCGATCCAAAACCGATAGGTAAAATCCTGCCACCAAATTTCCAGGTACTTGCTCTCTACCTCAGGTTTTATCTCTAAGATCACACATTTGGTCCAGCCAAGCTTCTCCTTGCCTACAAGACGCGGCGGCTCTCCAATCTTTTTAAACCGGAAACTGTTCAAGGGATCGATCTCAGCCATATAGAGCTGCTGCTTGCTCAAATCTACCCCATCTAAGATAGTCCATTTACCACTTACCGGATCCTTTGTATAACTCCTCATCCCAATCTGGTAAATTTCCACCGGAGTGCCGAGGGTTTTCCCCTGGAAGTGGTAGCATTCAGGAGCGTCCCTGTTACCCTGATCCAGGTTTTTTTATTGCCCCCAATATTCAGATCCGACTTAAGGGTATACCTGTAACTTTTTGCTTGGTAGGCCTTATCCAATGCTTCCTCCAGGAGAGGACCAGGCTCAATCTTGATAAACATAAAATAATAAAATACCACTCCTGCAGCAATAAGGAGAAAGATGACCGGCCATTTTGCCCGCCGCATTACTTCACTTCCATCCAATCTGACGTTCCCCCAGTCGATCGACGGGATCCGG
>NZ_CDRZ01000034.1 GCF_000946815.1 Syntrophaceticus schinkii
TGTACACTACCCGTATGCCCATTTGAAGGTGCTATAGTAGGTTAAAAGGAGCAAAATAGCTTGAAAAGGATGTGCCACCACATGTAGAACGGATATTTTTCAAAAAAACTTCGGAATCGGTGATAAAAACGCCAGTTTTTGTACTCGCAAGATTTTTAAACATTTTGATGCGTCAGTACTGGTACTGGCTACAGACTATAGCTAGATGGAAGAATATGTGATATAATTTAAGTGGTAAACATGTTCCTGAAAACAGATGGAGGTGCCAATATGGAAAAACGAATACAGGATGAGTTGAATATTCTAAAAGATATCATTATAGATACTGTTCCTGTAGAACAGATATTCCTGTTCGGTTCCTATGCTGATGGTACACCTCATGCTGAGTCGGATTTAGACCTTTATGTTGTAATATCGGATAATGTTAACATTAGAGAAATTGATGCGATGAGATTAATTCGCAAAGCAATTCGAGATAAAAAAACAATGCCTGTAGATGTGATGGTAGGTAAAAAAGATAAGTTTAATCAGCTCAAATCCACTCCTAGTATTGAACGTCAAATCGCAATGGAGGGGATGGTGTTGTATGGATAAAGTAACTCAAGCACAGGAATGGTATAGATTTGCTGCAATGGATTTAGACAGTGCCAAATATCTTCTCAAAATGAATCCTGTTCCAATTGAAATGCTATCACTGCCAGCAATCTGCTGAGAAATATCTTAAAGGATATCTTGTTTTGTGCGGCAAGAGACCACCAAAAACACATGATCTAGACGAATTGTGCAACCTTTCTTTGCAATTGTCTGATACCTTTAAGGATATAGCTGACCAGTGTTCTGACCTGGCAGCTTATGGGATCCATTCAAGATACCCGATGGAGATTATGTTAGAAGAACAGGATATGCGGCAGGCATTAAATAGTGCAAAAGCAGTTAGGGATTTTGTTCTAGCCATTGCTCCGTAGATGGTGCCGGAGGAGCAGGAGAAAAACAAATTGTTATAGCCTCGAAATAATACCCCAATCCCACTGGAGCTTAGCAAGCCCGGGGAGAAAAACCCCTCCCCTCGCAACGGTACCGGTTACCATCCGACTTTCTGGGTGAGAAACCTACCTATTAGGGACCCCCTTAGTGCCTCCTTAGTGCCTCTTTCGGTACCTGCCACCTATTTGTCATTGTTTGTCATTGCAACCATCAGAAATGCGCCGGGAACTGTATTCATCCGTCAACTAGCCTGAAACCGCCGACCCATTGTACCTCCCAGAAATGCGCTGGGAACTCAAGCGGCATACTATCACTGCGGCGGTAGATTTGTGATTGCACCCCCTCAGAAATGCGCTAGGAACCGTCCCCGGTGCATCCAACAAAATTGATCTTGACGTGATAGGTTTAGAGGTATATTATAATATTAAAGTAAGTGTTTGAATGAAAAATATCTAAGAGATTTCCGGCTCTAAAAAAGGAGGGATTATCTTTCCAGCCGGGTCAAGGGTGAGTTCGACCTTAGCAGAAAATCTGACATCGCTGGCCGAACACCCAATATTATGGGGAGGCGAGTATTGTGAGTGAAGAGAAGGCATCGAAATTCAATTTTGACTCTGCTAAGCGCTATATGCAGGAGAAGGCCATTGTCCAGGCAATGAACTATCTGGAAGGTGATCCCGAAAACAACATTCCGAAGATCGTAAAAATGTTCCAGAAGCTGACCCCAGTTCCCCTGCACAGAGAGTTTGCCGGGAATATACAGGGCTTTTATGAGGATTATCCGGCGATCAGAACCTATATTAACAGCATTTTTACTGAGATTGACCGGGATGTGCGTAACAAGATGGTTACAAACTTTCTTCTCAACAGCCTGGCCTTGTCCTCGGCCCGCCGCCAACAGGTGCAGGATGAAGAGGGTATTCACGTTCCCTATACATTCTTAATTGACCCGACCAGTGCCTGCAACCTGAAGTGTACCGGATGTTGGGCGGGGGAATACACCAAACATGACCAGATGGAACCCGAGCTCTTCGACCGCATTCTCACAGAGGCTAAAGAATTGGGGATCTATGCTGTTGTTATTTCCGGGGGGGAACCATTTGTTTACCCCTATCTTCTCGACATGATAGAGAAACACAACGATATGGTGTTTATGATTTACACCAATGGAACCAGGATCGATGATGAAGTGGCTGACCGGCTGAAAGCGCTGGGTAATGTTTCACCCACCATCAGTCTGGAGGGATGGGAAGAAGAAACAGATGCCCGCCGCGGCAAAGGCACATTCCAAAAAGTCATTGCTGCGATGAACCGCCTGAAACAACGGGGAGTCTTCTTCGGAACATCTCTGACGATTACCAGGAATAATGTTGATAAACTCATGAGTGATGAGTTTCTCGATTTCCTCATCGATCAAGGTGTTAAATATGTGTGGTCATTCCATTATGTACCTATTGGACGCCAGCCGGATACCGATCTGATGATTTTGCCGGAGCAGCGGGCCTACCTGTCGGAGAGGGTCAATTATCTCCGGTTTAACAAGCCCCTGCCCATTATGGATTTTTGGAATGACGGTGCCTATACTGAAGGTTGTATTGCCGGTGGCAAGTGCTTCTTCCATATCAATGCCCGCGGTGATGTAGAGCCCTGTGCCTTTGCTCACTTTTCTGTCGATAATATTCGGGAAAAGAGTTTTAAAGAGGTCATATCCAGTCCGCTCTTTACTGCATACCAGAAGGGACAGCCCTTTTCAGATAATATGCTGTGTCCCTGCCCGATCATTGATCAACCGGAGGCACTGCGGCGGATTGTCAAGGAAACAGGAGCGCACCCCACACATGAAGGGGCAGATTCGGTTTTAACCGGAGAGCTTGCCAGCTTCCTTGACCAGCGCTCAGCTGACTGGAAGGCTGCGGCGGATCCGATTTGGGCATCTCGCCAGAAAGCACAGTAGTTGGTACCTTTTACGATCAGAATTTGACAGCCCGGGTTTTTATAAATTAGAGATAATACCCCGGGCTGTTTTGTTTGGGTTGAATATGAGGTGATTTTATGAGTAAGTATAAGAAGACAGAAAATCAGGATAAAGGCATAGAAGATGAAACCGATAGTTGCGAGATTTTTACGTATGATGAGGGGAAGGTCAGCAGGCTGAAAAAAGAGGTTGTGCAGACCGAGGGGCTGTCGACTTATTTTAAAGCCTTGGCTGATGATAACAGGTTGAAGATTATTCATGCCCTCTCCCGTGAGGAGCTTTGTGTTCGTGATGTAGCTGATATTATCGGAACCACAATGCAGGTGGCTTCCCATCACCTGCGTGTTTTGAGGGATATAGGGTTGGTGAAAAACCGCAAAGAAGGCAAACACGTCTTTTACAGCTTAAAGGATCGCAAAACAGCAGAATTTGTCCAAAATGTAATCGAGGACCTCGAGGACCCGCAGGAAAGAAAGAAACCATGGTAGACTTTGGTGGCAGAAATGCATCGGGGACGGTTCCTGGTGCATTTCTGCGTATCGAACTAATATGCATGTCAGGGATCTAGCATCAAACCACTATCTTGCACTTGAGCATTCAAAAATAGCGCTAGAGCCTAACCATACATGAGCCAGTTCATGGCCTAAAGTGAATTGCGCTGCTCAGGGGTTAAAAAATCACTGTGTAGTATGAAATGTTCTATTATATTCATCCAGAGGTTCTTCAAAATTGTTGATGATAACTTGGGTGGATAACAGTTCTCATTGTTATATTTATTGCCCTCCGCCTTTGTATTGCTTTTTCGCCAAACTACCAGGTAATCCCTCTATATATTTACTAGCATAAGAAAAATAGGCATCATTTTGGCCATTTTTCACTGAATCTTACCAATACGACATTTTCCCCAGTGGGGCGGTTTTTGTTGGGCAGAGTTGGGGCTGTTATAAATGTTAAGCCCTGCCTAATTGCCTTTTCATCCTTTAAGCGGTCAGTATCAATATCGGTCATAGCTTTGACCAGCTCAGTTTTCCATCTTGGGGGCAGACTTGAGTAATTCATTGATAGAGGGCAGCCACAAATGACAGGGATTAACATCCCAGACAGCGAATAATGTTAGGAAGATGGGTTGAGATTCTTGTGCGAGTGCGAGTGCGAGTGCAGGCGATTCATGAATTGCCCTATTGCCTCTTATCCCGGGAGATGATGGGTAGAACCGGCTGAAGAAGAAGCGCATACCTATAATTTAGTGCCGGCGAGCGCTGTCGAAAATGTAATTATAGATTTATATAAATAAAAGGTGTTTAAAAGAGGTGTTACGAAGATGCAAATATTTGGCCGACCTGACCATAAGAACCATTCCCTTGTCGTCCCTGGTACCTCCCAGAAATGCGCTAGGAACCGTCCCCAGTGCATCGCCCAGCGCATCTTAGTTACAGGTGGTGCCGGATATATAGGTTCGCACACCTGTGTTGCCTTGCTGGAAGCAGGGCATGTAGTGACCGTTGTTGACAATCTTTGCAACAGTAAGATTCAGACGATAGACAGAATAAAACAAATAACGAAGAAAGATCTTACATTCTATCAGAAAGATGTGACAGATGAAGCAGCGGTGGATGCTATCTTCTCTAATCACTCTTTTGATGGGATCATTCATTTTGCCGGTTTTAAAGCTGTGGGTGAGTCTGTTGAGTTCCCTTTAAAATATTATTACAACAACACTGTCAGCACCATGGTGCTGGCTAAATACTGCCTGAAATACGGAGTGAAGCAATTTGTTTTTAGTTCATCGGCTACAGTGTATGGAGAGAATGAAGTTCCATTTGTGGAGACGATGAGACTTCTTCCTACTACTAACCCTTATGGTGAAACCAAAGTGATCAGTGAACGGGTTTTGACCGATATTGCTAAAGCAAACCCAGGCTTTTCCGTCTCGCTGCTTAGATATTTCAACCCGGTGGGAGCCCATGAGAGCGGATTAATCGGCGAAGATCCCCGCGGTATTCCCAATAATCTAATGCCTTTTATAACTCAGGTTGCCAATGGGAAACTTGAAAAGTTACGAGTCTTTGGCAATGACTATCCGACTGCAGATGGCACCGGGGTAAGGGACTATATTCATGTGGTGGACCTTGCGGAAGGGCATGTTGCTGCTCTTGAGAACTTAACGGCTGGTGTGCATGTCTATAATCTAGGGACTGGCCGGGGGACTTCTGTGCTGGAATTAGTGAATGCCTTCCAGGAAGTCAATGGTGTCAAAGTTCCTTATGAAATTGTGGATAGAAGACCTGGTGACATCGCCGAGTGTTATGCCGATGCCAGCAAGGCAAAGGCAGAACTCGGTTGGACAGCTAAGCGCGGCATAAAAGAAATGTGCCGTGATGCCTGGAAATGGGGTCATCTCACAGCGGCAAATCCTTCTCCATAAAGATTCGCATCCCAATCCCATAAAGCACAACCCCAACAGCAGCAAGTGCAATAAACTGCATCAAATAGCTGCTGCCGTTTAGGATTGCATCTGTATCAAACAGTGAATTCAGTGTTAGATATTTAAACCCTTCAAGGCTTTCATCCACCTTGGACATAATTTGAAAGAGAAAGAAAGCGATGGGTATTCCTGCACCCAGAGCCAGGGAGTTCTTCGATAAATTGAAGATACAGGAAAATAAAAACGAAATACTGCTGATGGCAAACATTAGTAAAAACAAACCTAAATTGAGCAGCAATAAATCTGTGATGCTGACATCGATGTCACCCTGGAAAAGATGAATGGAAAAAAGGCCAACGATTGTGAAGATAATCAACATCATTAAAATTGATGTGATCAGGTAGACTGCTTGTGTTCCCACTACTGCACTTCTTTTGATAGGGGTCGATAGTAGGTAAGCCATAGATCCTTTGTCTACTTGTGAGGCGATCAGGCTGTTGGCGGTTATGATAATAAATATTATTGGTAAAATAACCCCATGGATCGAATAGAAAGTCTGGGCGAGCATACCAAGAAATGTCTGCTCTTCTAAAATATTTTCAAGCGGTGTGCCTTTTATCAGATCTGTCAAATTAGAAATCGTTTCTGGTTCAAAAACCGCAACGAGTATTACACAAAAAACGCTTGTGATCAGCGTGATGATCAGCCATAATTTAAAATTTGCTTTGCATGTTTGCTTGAAAATTGTTTTGCTGAACATTAATTCTCCCCCTTTAGTATAAGCTTTTAAAGTATTTTTCAAGGGTGTATTTGATTTCTGTGATCGACTTAATATGATATCTTTTCAGCGCTTTGAATAAAGCGTTGATCTGACGGTCATGCACATTTAAAGTGACCTGGTTTTTACTTTCTTCTTTATTCGCAAACTCAAACTCCTCTGACAAAAATCGCAGATAATCCTCATGAGATGTAAACTCAATTTGATAAACCTTTTCTTCATGGTGTTTTATCTCATCGGTTGGCTTCACAGCGATAATTTTACCGTCTTTTATAAAGGCCACTTTGTCACATGTTTGTTCGACTTCTTCAAACATATGGCTCGTCATGAAAATCGTTTTGCCTCTTTTCTTTTCTTCCTTAAGAATGGCAATAAATTCTGATCTCATCAGGGGATCAAGCCCGGTTGTGGGCTCATCTAGAATCAGGATATCAGGATCGGCCATCAAGGCAGCGACAATAGCCGTTTTCTGCTTCATCCCTTTAGACATTCTTTTTAAATTAGCAGATGGATCGAGCTGCAGCTTACTTATTATTGTTTCTGCAAAGGACATGCTTTTGAGTCCTAACAGTTCCGCTTGCCTTTTTAGAAATTCTGTTCCTGTCGGTGCATCTGGAAAGGCGATTTCGCCAGGAACATAGCCGACGATTTTTTTAATTTCAGATGAATCTTTCCAACAATCTAATTTGTTTATTGCTGCACTCCCGCTCTCTGGTTTTATAAATCCCATCATATGCCGAATCGTCGTGGTTTTACCTGCTCCGTTGATGCCCACATAACCGAACACCTCACCTTTTTCAATGGAAAGGTTGATGTCAAAAATGCCTTTTCCTTCGCCATAATCTTTTGTCAGGTTTTTAATTTCAATTAACGGCATTATTCAGCACCCGCCTCATCGTTTGTGCTGCGGCCGTAAAATTTCATAAAATAATCTTCCAGTGTAAACTTGATTTCGGAAAAAAACTTTAAGTCATAATCAGCTATGAAGTTGATAAAGCTGTTTATATCGGCATCAGCTACAGATATTACCGCTTGGCATTTGTCACATTTGAGGGCTTTTACCTCAAGTGTTCGCTGTGATTTAACATCTCTACAAAAACGCTCAAACTGTTCTTTAATATTGAATTCGAATTTAAAGGTTTTGCTTGTATTGCTGCGCAGTTGGTCCGGGTCGAAGGTTGATATTAATCGTCCGTCCTTGATAATGGATACTTTGTCACAGGTAGCGTCTACCTCGTGAAAGATATGGCTTGCCATCAGAATGGTTTTGCCTTTTTCTCTTTCCTCTTTGATTAATTCAATAAAGATATTTTGCATAATTGGATCAAGGCCGCTTGTCGGCTCATCCAAAACAAGCACATCGGGATCATTCATAAAAGCCACCACAATGGCCAGTTTTCGTTTGATACCCAGAGGCATGCGATTCAATTTGCCGGAGGGATCAAGCTCAAATTTTTCAATTAAATAATTGGTGTGAGTCATATCTTTCATGCCACGCAGTTCTGCCATCATCTTAATAAACTCTGTTCCGGTCAGTGATGCAGGCATTGCAATTTCACCCGGCAGATAGCCAAGATTCTTTTGGATTTCGCTTGCGTTTTTCCAGCTGTTCAACCCATTTACAAAGGTGTGCCCCTTCTGCGGACGGGAAAATCCCATGATATGCCGGATTACAGTGGTTTTACCTGCTCCGTTCGGCCCCAAGAAGCCATAAATTTCACCCTTTTCAACGTTAAAGGAAACGTCGAACACACCACGATGATAACCATAATCTTTCGTTAGATGCTCAATCTGAATTATAAAAGGGGTCAGGCTTGAGTAATTGAGTAATTTACTTTTTCCCACATCCAACCTCCTACTTCCCACATCTCGTTTTGCCAGGCAAAGGCTTCCGTATTCCATTTATCACAAATCAAGATTTTCGATTTCTTCATCTTTAACGGTGTAGTTATCCAACAATATGAAACGAGACACAAAAAATCCTCCTATAAAGTGTACAATATACTTGGAATGATTGAAAGCGAGCAAAGGTACCGGTTACCTCCGAACTTTTGTCGAATGTGATGTTACCTATTATAATCATGATGCAGTGGTTTAAAGCTGTGTAACAAACATATAATACTGCCCAGAGTTGTGACACAGGACACGGAAAATACGTTACAATGGAAGTATGAGCGCAATCATTACTCAGCCGACTTCAAAGCCAGCTGATTGCGGATAGAAGTTCAAGTATAAAAGGAGGAGAACGATGATGATGGTTGCCAAGGAGGAGCTTTCAGAATTAGTACGGCGGGTTGTTAGTTTTATTATTACGTTGGTTATTTTAGGGATTATCAATGCTATTGTGGTTAGGCTTCCTGCAATGGATATTGAAGTATACGATACCATCACTGTTGCATATATCGCATCTATGGTCATCTCCGTGATCATTGTGGCCATTGTTGTTATTTTTGGTAAAGATATTGCCGTTCGGGTAGAAAGAATTATTCCTGAATTTCCTGAATTAAACCCGATCATCTATAATATAGCGATTCTTGCCGCCATCATTATTGCTTACAGGGCATTTGAGGGGCTTTTTATCCCGTTGTTGGATGAGAGCAATATTATGTGGCTCTATCCGGTAGTTTTTCTGTGTGCGGCTATTCTCCCGATCTACCGGCTCACTGCTGTGCTCTTCACCAGTTCAGGGAAAATCGCTGACGTTATTGTGAAGGAAAAGAAAACGACCATAGGTGGTACAGTTGTCTGCCCTGCGTGTGGTACTAGTGTAGTCAAGTCGAAGTTCTGCGGTGCGTGTGGTCAGGAATTACCACAACCCACTGCTGCAAGTAGCTGTCCAAAGTGTGGTTCAGCATTAAAGCCGGGAGCAAGGTTTTGTGTTTACTGCGGGACAGAGGTTAGTGAGCCCAAAGCTGCGCCTCAGCATGGGGATGGTAATCATTCATAAATTTTCAGAGGAAAATTTTCCTTCTCCTTTTAATGTGGCATTGAAAAATTCCAAGATTAGACTGTTTTCAAACTCGATACTCTCTCTAGCATCCACCTCTGCTTCCCCTCCATTTAGCAGGTTGGTGAGAAATGGGGATACTATGGCAAGATCTGTGAGAGTTAGGTGCTTAGTACCCTTTAGATACACGTCATAGACTTCCTTGCATATTTGATCAGATATTTTATTGCCTGCATAGACTCCCGTATTGGTGCCGTCCTTAAGTTGTACCCATACCTGATCAGAGTAAATATTCAGAATAGGTGTATCATATGGTTCTTTAGTCGCAATAAATTCATCTATCTTAGAATCATAAACCATTTCACTAAAATATGGGCCATCAATATTGATCACAGCGTCCACGTCCTTTCGCTCTCTTCCTATCTGTACACTTGCAGCTGCTCCCATGGAATGTCCAAATACACCTATTTTGTCACAATCTATGAGTTGGTACAGTTCTATGATGTCAGATTGTTGAGACTGTGCCGCATATTGCAAGATGGCGTCTATTGTAAAACTGATATCATCGGTGCGGATTTTCATCCATTTTTGTATTAAGTCATATGTTTCTTTCTTTGTATAATAAGCATCCGTATTGGAATAGGTAACTTCATTCATATATGCCTTATCAACTAATACCACCTTTCCATTTTCTGATTTAGTATAGAAAGAATGTCTTGGATGATCGATGGAACAAACCACGTAACCATGACTGGCTAAATCTTCATATGAAGAAATGTTGCTATTCTTAATACCAAAAGCACCGTGAGAAAAAACAACTAGAGGATATTTTCCATCCGTATTCATCGGATACCAGAAACCGACATTTACCTGTCTTTTGCTGCCGGTATAATAATCTGTTATGGTATCACTTGTATATGTATATTGCGCTGTAGCAACATCATATTTTCCTGTTCGCTGTGGTGCTTGATATTGGGGGAAAAGAAATGCGGGGATGAGTACAACTGCATAAATTAGAATCATCCCGGTTGCTTTAAGAATAACACTTCTTTTTACGAAATTGTTTTGTCTTTTTTCGCTGTTGAAATCAGAATGTATACACCTTTTACAGCAAGTATCAGTAATAATAATCCCAGTAAATACCAGCGCATGCCCCATTCAAAAACCTTTAAGAAACAAAGTATAATAAAAATCCCAAACCCCAGCAGTCGTGCATAGCTTTTAACTTTAGGTTGTATAGAAGCTGTATGAATACAATAGGATGCAAATATGATTTCAAATGCTATTAATAAAATAAAGATAATGGTTGTCATGATTTCCTCCTTTATTTAGCTTCTATTATATTCTAAATAAATAGAGTAGCACACACTAAAAATACCACAAGAGGTTCGTTGAGAAGTAAGTCAACTCGGAAATACACCTGTACCTAAACTGCTGTTTCAGATGTCGGCGCCCATGATTTCTACCATGATTGTCAACGGGTTATACTATCTTATTGATGCAGTTTTTGTGGGAAGAGTAGTAGGAGGGGAAGCCTTAGGCGGTCTGGCGGCAGGTTTCCCATTGATAGCTGGTAGTGGCCTTGGGAACTATGGAGCAATTTATCATATTACCAATTGTGGTAATCGGATCAGATATATTTAAAGGTGAAGAAGATTACTAGGTTTACCTAACGATAACGATATGAAAACAAGCCATGGGAAAATACACTTTTACACTGTATTCATGATGACAAATCAAGTGCATATGCAAAGAGCAACTGAAGACATCAGGAAAAATCATAAGAAGGAACCCGGCATTAACTTAAAGAATATGAAAAAAGTGAGAAAGGAGGTTTTTCCATGGAGACGATTCTTAATGTGAAGGGTCTGACCAAAAGTTTCGGACCCAAGAAGGCGGTCGACGGGATAAGCTTAAGCGTAATCCGCGGCGAGGTTATGGGGCTGCTCGGGCCGAATGGGGCGGGCAAGACTACGGCCATTCGTATGATCATGGGTATTCTGACTCCCGATGCAGGTGAGATTTGCTTTAATTTTGGCGGGCGTCCCCAACAGCTCGATAAAGGCAAGATCGGCTACCTGCCTGAGGAGAGGGGTCTTTATGATGATGCCCGGGTCATCGAGAACCTGCTTTACCTGGCTGACTTGAAGGGGAGACCTGCCAGGGAAGCGCGGCGGGAGGCGCTGCAATGGCTGGAGCGGCTTGACCTGGGCGATTATGCGGATCAGAAGCTGGAGAAGCTCTCCAAGGGGATGCAGCAGAAGGTACAATTTATTGCCTCGATCTTGCACCGCCCGGAGCTGGTCCTCTTTGACGAGCCCTTTTCGGGACTTGATCCGGTGAACCAGGATTTCTTCAAAGAGATCATTCGCGAGCTGCAGGATGGCGGGACTACAGTGCTGCTCTCTGCCCACCAGATGAACCTGGTCGAAGAGCTCTGTGATTCGATCTTTCTGATCAATCACGGCCGCGAAGTCCTCTCTGGGAAGCTGCAGGCGATCAAAGAAAGCTATAAAGAGCATCTTGTCGAGCTGCGCTACAACCCCGCTGAGGAGAGCGGCTTTCTGAAGAAGATTCCAGGGCTGCGGATATTGCGGGAACAGCCGGGGCTGGCGGTAATGCGCTACAGCGGCAGCGCCGGCATCAATGCCCTGCTGCAGGAGTTCGGGTCGAGGCTGACGGTTAGCACCATTACTGTGGAGAAGCCTCCGCTGCACGAGATTTTCATTGAGACCGTCCGCGAAAGGGGTGAAGATATTGAAGTGGCCTAATGTTTTCAGAGTTTTTCGCTGGGAATTTCTAAAAAACCTGAAAAGTCCGGTTTTCCTGATAACAACCCTGATGATGCCTTTAATCATGCTCCTGTCAGCCGGAATCAGCTATTATGCCGGTACGAGCATCTTGAAAGAGGAGATGCAGGTAGCGGTAATCGACGAAACAGGGGAGTTCTTTCCCTACCTGGAATCTAACCTTGCTGACTCTCCGGTGAAAGTGACCCTGCATGATCCCGCACAGCGGGAGCAGCTGGCCGAACAGGTAGAAGATCGCCAACTGAACGGCTACCTCATCTTTACCAAGGAGAACATGCAAAGCGGGATGATCGACTACTATGTCCGCGATGCCAAAGAGGCGAAGATAGGGGCACTCAACGAGGCGGTCACAACGGCGCTCACTCTTTACCGGATGGAGAAGATCGGGCTGACCGCGGAGGAAATCAACCTGGCCACCGCGCCGGTAGTTTTACATTCGCGCAGTGTAAGCGGCGAAGAGTTTTCCATGGCCGCATCGATCGCTCCTTTCTTCTTCAGCATAGTCCTGATTATTGCCGTGATGATCTCGGGACAGGTGCTCATGTACGGGGTGATCAAGGAGAAGCGCAACCGCATCATCGAGATACTGCTCTCATCAGTATCCGCGCTCGAACTACTTCTCGGTAAAATTATCGGCTTCGGCCTTCTCGGCCTGCTGCAGATCGGGATCTGGCTGGCGGTAGGGCTGGCAGCAGCCAGCCGCTTCATGGATCTGAGCCAGGTGGGCATGAGCCCCGCAGAGCTCTTTCCCGTGGCGCTCTTTTTTATTGGCGGCTACGTGATGTTTGCCGCCCTCTTTGCGGCTATGGGAGCGACGATGAAAGATGCCGAGGGGGGCAGCCAGATACAGGGCATGGTTGTGATCATCCCGATGATCCCCATGTTCGCCTCAGGCGCCATTGTGATGTCCCCCAACGCACTGTGGGTGAAGATCTGCAGCTATATCCCCATCTTCACACCGGCAACAATGCTGATGCGCATCGGAGCCACTACCTTGCCATGGTGGGAACTGGCCTCCACTTTCGCTGTTTTGATGCTCGGGGTGGTTTTCTTTATCTACCTCGGAGCGCGCATCTTCAGCCGCGGCCTGCTGCAGTTTGAGAGGACGATCTCAGTTAAAGAGATCGGGAAAATGATGCATAAGAATTACTAAAACGGGGTCAGGCTTGAGTAATTTACTTATTGAACCAGGGCAGGTTTGCTTTATTGCTTTAGGTGGCAGAGGCATGCAGTGTTCGCAGCCGACTTTCCCGCCAGGTATCCGGTGGAAAATGCTGCCTGCAGATTAAATCCTCCGGTGTAGCCATCTACATCCAGTATTTCACCGGCAAAATACAAACCTTTTACTAACTTTGACTCCATGGTCTTGGGATTGATTCCCTTAACCTCTACTCCTCCGGCAGTAACTATAGCTTCGCTAATAGGACGGGTAGCGGTGATAGTTATTTCCAAACTCTTGAACAGTTGCAGCAATTTTCTACGCTCCACCCGGGTCACCTGGTTGCTTTCCTTGTTCCCGTCTATAGCGCTTAATGCTACTATAACTGGGATCAATTTTTTAGGTAAAAGGCGGTCCAGTGAGTTCTTAAACTGACGCCGAGAATAGATATCTAAATCACGCTGCAATCGCGCATCCAGTTTTTCCTCAGTTAAGGCCGGTTTCAGGTCTATGCACAACCGCACTGTTTCCTGCCTGCTATAAAGCACTTCACCTATATCCCGGCTCATGCTCAAAATAATTGGTCCTGATACACCAAAATGGGTAAAAAGCATTTCTCCAAACTCCTGGTTAATACGGCTGCCATCCAACCGGTAGGCACTGGCCTCTACATTTTTAAGATTTAGGCCCTGTAGTTCTTTTACCCATTCTTCGTTGGCAACCAGCGGTACCAATCCAGGGCGGGGCGGGATGATGCGATGCCCGGCAGCTCGCGCCCAATCGTATCCATCTCCGGTAGACCCGGTACCCGGGTATGACATCCCTCCGGTAGCGATGATGGCAGTAGCACAGGGAAGAACTCCCTCACCTGCCTTGATTCCCTTAATCTGGGAAGCTTCTATTTCCACACCCTGTACCCGGTGCTTACAAATAATTTCCACACTATTATTTAGCATGTTCCGGTAAAATCTGTACCACATCCTCTGCCCGACCACTGGCAGGAAAGACCCGCTGACCGCGTTCAGTAACCGTTGCCAACCCTCGTTTATTAAAGAAGTTAACCAAATCCTGATTGGAAAACTGGTTCAGGGCGCTATATAGAAAACGTCCGTTACCGGCATAGCCGGAAATAAAATTCGCCCCTTCCAGAGCCGAAGTAATGTTGCAGCGACCCTTTCCGGTCAGCTTAAGCTTTTTCCCCACTTGCTCCTTCTTCTCCAGCAGGGTTACCTTTGCACCATTCTCAGCCGCAGCAGCCGCCGCCATCATCCTGCGGGCCCACCGCCGACTACTATCACTCTTTGCATATCCTATCCTCCAATGGGGTCAGGCTTGAGTAATTTACTTTCTGTTCAGGGCTAGTCTCAGGGACTCTAGGAGCCGATGACGGTCACAACAACGCGGCGCCTTTTCCGCGGGCCGTCGAATTCGCAGAAAAAGATATTCTGCCAGGTGGAGAGCCCCAGTCTGCGGCATCAATATTCCGTAATCTATAGTTTAGTTGATGCATGGCAGGATTTCAATGATGGGGTCAGGCTTGAGTAATTTACTTATTCCCACCTCCTACCTCCAACATCCCGCTTCCCACATCTCATTTACCAGGCTTGCCTTTTTGCTTTTAGCAGTCACCTTCATGTTCCTAATGCCTTTTTTCTTTCTTCTTTCTAATTAAACCCGCGGTCAGCAACAGTGCGCAATAAAGCAGAACTGCAACGGTCATGATCGCAAATAAATCACGCGTTACAGAATAAGTAGTTGTCGTAAAGCCCTTAATACAGAGATGACCAATCAGATACGCAGCAGGAATACCAATTATATATTCAAGGACCCGTTTTGCTTTCGTATCTTTGCGGAAACTGAGCAGCAAAACTCCCAAGATCATGATCAGCATGATCGCAATAAAAATATAATAGCCCAATACCAGCCGCGGCAGTGTGATGATACCACGGTCGGGATCAGGGTTATAACCGTAAACAAAGGTATCCTCCGCGCCATCGGTATGATAAAAAACAGCTGCATTCTCAGCGTTGGCTGGTTTTAACACGATGTTTTGTCCAACACTTCTTTTGCCGAACTGATATTTCCAAACGGAGATATTATAGATATATACAGAAGTATTATCCGGGTCAAAATATTCGTCAACATCGTACCCGCTGATGGCTTTGTTGACAGTAACAATGATTGTACCATCCTCGTTTTCACTAAAAGTAAACATATTATCCGAATACGGCAGATATTCGGGTGTTGTAAGAAAAGCAATAATTGAAACAGCAAGTGCCAGAACTAAAACTGCAGTCAGGGCAATTGCCTTTAGTCTTTGCTTCTGCAGCGTCGCTTTCACCTTTTTCAGCGGTATGTCTTCTATTGTTATGCTATCTTCCTGTTTACGCATATCCTCAAGATTCTTCCGGCAGGCAGAGCAGGTCGCAATATGTTCCTCAACTGCTTTCCGGCTGTCCTCGCTTGCAAGATCTTCCACATATAATGGCAGCAGGTCACTGATTATCTTACAAGATAACTTCATAAATTTCCCTCCATTGCGTCTTGAATTTTCTTTCTGGAACGGTGATAAGTGACACATGCCCAGTTTTCACTTTTATTAAACAAGGCGCCAATCTGTTTGAAGCTCAGTTCACCAAACACGCGCAGGGAAAACACTTCTTTATACGGCTCATCAAGTTCATGCAGCACTTGATTTATTTTCATCATTTCCTCGGACGAAATGATAAGAGCCTCAATGTCGGTTGTATCCTTTATATCGGGTAACAACTCAGCAGTCTGCAGCCTGCCGTTCTTTCTCAAATATGAGCAATAGCAATTCTTCGCAATCTGGCAAAGCCAAACGCGGATATTACATGAGCCACGAAACCCGTCAATTGCGGCCATTGCCTTTAAAAAGGTTTCGCTTGTAATATCTTCTGCTATTTGCTCATTGCCTGATATCTTCTTTATATACAAGAATACATCGCGGAAATATGTTTGATAAACCTGCTCAAAGCTCGTTCACTTTCTCACATCCTCATCTATAAGACGCACAAAAAGCGTAAATCTTACAAACGGTGGGGTCAGCCGCTTCCCATATCTCATTTCGCCAGGCTTGCTTTATTGCCTTTTGGGCTAGATGAGCAGGAAAAAGCTATCGAACCATTATTGCGGAAGGGGATATGTACGACCACACCGCCGTGCCATTACCGCGTTATACTGCCCGTTAGTTCGGATTGTTTCAATTCCTAGGTATGCTAAAACAAGGAAAAAGGTACTGCGGGGACTAAATATATTTCCTGTGTTTCAATTCCTTGTAGGTATGTAAAAACAAGATCCGAACTATAGCACCTCCGTTACGCGAGACTT
>NZ_CDRZ01000035.1 GCF_000946815.1 Syntrophaceticus schinkii
CTGTACGGCTAATCTCGATTTTTTGGAAAGACCGGCCTTTTTTAAGGCGTCATCCTCCAGAGCTTTTTCCGCACTGTCCGCTACATGTACACCGGTAGGCAAGAACGGAAAAGGAAACTAATATTTTTAGCTTGCTTGTCCAAGATGACGACATTGGTAGAAGTAGAACCGCTGTCAATTCCGGCGGTATACTGCTCAAGCCGTCTGGGATGCACCGTAGAGAAGTGCTTTCTCGCCGGAGGTGCTGTCAGGGGTGCTTTTAAGTTTTCAAAAAACGCTTCTGTTCGGGTTTTGAGTTGTGCAGCTCCCTGTGTAGTGTAATCTGTTTCGATTTTTATAATTGGTATTGTTAATTGTTTTCTCAGCTTCATATATTCGAAACCATAATAATCACAGAAATTCACGGTGTTATAGATAATTCCTTTTAAATTGGGGTCATTGACCAGCATTTTGCGCGAGGAGATATCGGTCATTCTCATGCAGGGTGTTTGTGATAAGAGCTCATCTGCATACCACTCCAGCAGTTCTTCTAATGAATCCGTAAGGGGCGGGTTGCGAAAGGAGCGGACATCGGTGCAGGTGTTGTTTTTAACAGGAAGTGGGGAGGCCCCTTTTATGAACTCCATCAATTCTTCACTCAGCCTCGCACCCGTCACTGCAATATAATGGCCATCCGTCTCCTGCACATTCTGAGCGAATGCCCTGCGGAATTTTGCGCAGTCGAAGTTTTTACCTGAGTAAGCAGTGTAGTCTTTGATAAATTTGAGCAGTTCGTTTTTATAAATGTTCTTGCTGCAATGCTTATTTATATGTGGGAGATTCAGTAAAAAAACCGTCTGGTTTATGCTGCGCAGTACATCACATGCGCTCTCCAGGGAATCACAGCAGTTGGTTAATAGAAGTGCATCTGAACTGTTTTTCATGCGAGTTTCAATCAGTGCCCGTGAAAAACTGCATATGTTCCTGTGGGTCAGCTGATCAACTGCAGCAAAATTGTCTGGCAGCGGATTGCATAATGTGCACTCCTCTCCAAACCCCTTTACAATTTCCATAGGTGCATATTTGCAAACATAATCTATCATTTTGCTGCCTCCAATATTTCTAAAAACGCCTGCAAGCGGGTGCTCATTTGCCCATCATTGATATTATCCCTGTCACAGCCGTCACCGTCCAGTATTAAGACAGGGATACCTGCTGTCTCCAGCATATCTTTTATCAGCTCAGCACTGCCAAGTGTCCTTTTACAGCCCCAATGGTTAAAATAAACCACCCCATCTGCACGAAGCAGGTTGGCCATCTCAATCAGTTTATCAGCGCGTTTTTTTGTTGGGCCGCACATTGTGTTAAGAAGCAGTTTGCGTGCCATAGACTCATAGGGATGGTCCTCATCCATAGGGATCAATGAGTCAAAATTTAAGTCACAACATAACAGCTGATATCTGCGGCTAAAATTGAGAACACTATTGATGGAATCCTGCCAGTACGGAAGTATGTGAGCCCATAGAATACGGATCTCTCCATTTGACTGAGGAGCATTTCGCACATCCTCCAGCAACTGTTTAAAGTAATGTTCTGCTTCACTCGTTCCAAGCAGAATGTGTGTGAAAAAAAGCTTGTACATTTCAGATGTTAGATTGTTTGATAGAAATTTTCCGGGCAACTCTTGAAAGTGATCACTGTAATAATTCAGTGAACGGTTTTCACTGCGGATTACCGCTTTTAGCTTTTCATGATCGATTTTTTTGCTCATAACATCTTCCATGAATTCACTCATTTTGCGAAACTGGTCAGCAACATATTTGACTGTCTCCACACTGTATTCGGAAGGCACGTCAATTGTAAAGTGGGGTACCTTCCAGTGATCCGCAAGTGTCCGAAAGGTAAGGGTATTGGCATCACATACCAGGGTGGTGTTCACAATAAACCTTGATTTAGGCAACACATCTGATAACGCTGCTCCCAACAGTGTTTTATGGTAGGAACAATATTGTTTTGGGATACCGTAATTTTCGGCAAAGTCGATAAATGCTCGTTCAGTATATGCTCCGTTTAGATAGCCGGACAATCCTTCAACAAATTGAGGTGTGATGCCCATGGCCTGCAAAAGGCCACAGGGAAAAAACAAATTGACAACTGCTGAATTTATCGGCTCCCTGAGGGGTTTATGGATGGTATCATTACAAACTGCTGCGGCGTATTTCTGATGAGGCAACAGCCTTTGGTCCGGAAAATATTTTGTCACCAAACCGCTGACTGTGTAGCCGGCATTTAATAGGGAAAAGGCTCTTTGTGGTTGGGCTGTTATATTATTGCCCACTGTATCTCCGAATTTTTTGACGATCCTGTACACAGAAAAAACTCCTATTATTAATCAATCTATCACCATATCACTCTCTTTCCTGTCCCTGCTTAGCACTGTTCCAAGAGACCCCTCCTAAATTAGTGGCCAAGACGAGTCAAAAAGAACTTCATTGACAAGTTGGGCAGAAAAACTGCTCCCGGCTGTCGCCCATTATCCTTATTGTCGCAGTTCTAGCGTTTAACTTCAACCCCGCCCACCACCGGCAGGGCTCTGATTATAAGCTTTTTCTGGGATGCACCGTGCATATCAGAGATGCGCCGGGAACCGTCCCCGGTGCATGCGAAATGCACGAAACAACAGAAATGCGCCGGGAACCGTCCCCGGTGCATCTCTAATGTTTCACTTCAACCCCGCCCATCACTGTCAGGGCGTTGATTATAAGCTTTTTCCGGGATGCCGGGTCACCTGTGTATTCGGTTTTCCTGCTGGCGATGATGCCTCCGGCTTCCTCCCGCAGAATAGTTAACCCTCCCAGGACAGCGGTTCCATCGCTGACTACAGTGAGATCCGGGGGAACATGGAGTGTGATCCCGCCCATGATGGCAGTCAGGTTTAACACAACCTCGCGTTCGGGGATTTCCGCCACAGTGAGGTCCATATCTACCCCACCCATAAAGGCGAATACATTGGCATCATCCAGTTTCCACCCCTTATTTTTAAAAGCCAAACCGCTCATTACCGCCCAGTGGGTGCCACCTGCACCGGACATTCTCCTGGTTCCGCGGATCAGGCTCCAGCCGATGAGGATCACCACAAGCGGCCAGAAGATCTTCCAAAAGAGTGAGATGTCAAAGTGAAAAAATTTAAGGTTTCGTCCCAGGATAAGCAGTCCGATCACCAGCAGAATGAGTCCGGTTATAATACTACTGAAATTGCGTTCCCTTTTTTCTTGCTGGTTTCTCCTGCCCAAAAACTCCTGTCCCAGCACATCAAAGCCCCACAAAACCAAGATTACCGGCCAGTAAGTTGTGATCAGGTTGCCCAGGCTGATGTTCGTCAAGCCTAGATTGTTAAAAAGCCAAAGAACACCGATGAGCAACACTAGCCCACCCACTAAAAACATGCTTTTTCCGCCCATTTTATCCCTCCTTTAGTAGGTGCCTTTTTCCGTAATCCTTAGCTCTCCATACAACAAGAAGAAACCGTACCCGACTCTCCTAACCGTTTTGTGTCAATTAAACCCCTGCTAAATGATGTCCTGTGCTAACTAGCTGACTATCCTAACCGCTCTGTGCCAGCCTCTGGCAGCATGTTTAACCGGCTATAATGCAGCAGACACTGTTGTGTTATTACCTCCCGTGACTTCGGTAGTATTGCAGTACATGCCATTGAAAGAGCCGAATCCAGTCTTAAGATAGGTAGCCCAGTTTCAGTCTTAACTTTCTAAGTGTACTCAGTTGCATGGACGCTGCTGACACCGCTACCCGCTTCTCGCCTCTAACACGCATCATAATAATTCCTTTGTGGATATTATCTTCTATTTTGTCTGTTCAGGTCAATAAGAAAATATCCATCTCACAGGGGCCGCTTGCCAGGGCCATCTCTTGGTGCATCTTAACAATGCAACAGTAACCGTTCCCGTCCGGCGCCATCTCAGATCCTGGTGCACGTCCCAGAAATGCGCCAGGAACCGTCCCCGGTGCATCTCCCAGAAATGCGCCAGGAACCGTCCCCGGTGCACGCGTCCCCGGTGCATTCTTTTAGGCATGACGCCGGTTTGCCAAAGAGACAACTGCCGCCCCCAGGCCTGTGATTTTCAAAAGCCACCCAACAAGCACACCGGCATAGGGCAGCAACGTGATAATACCAATAAAAATTGCACCAAGAAGAGCAGACAGATAGAGTTCCGGTTGCTCTATGCCCAGAGCAGTAAGTGTCTTTTTCCCCACCAGACTGCTTAATCCCGCAAAGCCGAGGAAGTAGGCGCAGGCCAGGGCCAGCCAGAGCAAGCCAGCCAGCGGGATCCCCAGGATGGTGATGATCAGCAGGATAGTTGTCGGTATAGCCAGGAAGGCGATCAATATTCCCCATAAAAAGCTTGGCAGGGGACGTTTCGCCAGCTCACCCGCAGTATTTGCAGTCGCTTTCGGGAAAAGTATACTTATAATGACAAGCACTACAGCTGTCAGGAAGAGGTTCGCCAGGCGCCACCAAAAGGCTGGGGATAATGGCCCAGGGAAAGGATGGCCTTTAAACCACTGCCCTATCTGACCGGCCAGGGCCTCTTCCAGTGTCAAGCTAACCTCGCTGCCGGTTACCACAGCACCAGGATCCATTGCTAGCGTACTCCCGACAACGACCATATCACCGTCGATCCGGGCACTGGGTGTAAGATGTAGTGAACCGCCTACTACTACCAAATTGCCATTTACCTCTCCACTGATCGCAGCTGATCCACCTACCACCACTAGATCCCAGGTGCTTCCTGTGATGTTTGCCGGCCCTCCCACAGCCACAACACTGCCGGCTTTGCCATTAATCTTAGTATTTCCAAAGATGTTTACTGTCCCCTGCCAGACTTCACCGTCAATGCGAGTGGATCCAAACAGTACTAATGTATTGTTTGCCTGCTCCCCTTCAGGAATATAGAGCTCCCCGCCGAGCCTCACCAGGTCTTGGGCACTGGCAGGTGAGGGGCAAAGACCAATGATAAATACTAATGCAACGAAAAAAAGGACACAGGCGAATAGTTTATTCTTCCTTTCCATGATCATTTATCTCCCTTCCTTCGGCAGTTTCAGCGGGGGATTGTTCCTCAGTTCCATCTGGTCGACACGGCTCCTCTGGCTGCGCGGTGTCAACGGTATCCGGTAAAGCCGTCGTATTCGCCTCAGTACGGTTCTCACCGTTTTTGCTCTTGAACCACGGCCGGTTGGTGCCGAACCGTGTTGCCAGAGCGGTGCCCATACCGAACAGGGCGGCCAATGGCCAAACCAGCCAACCGGCCAGCGGTATGGCTTTGATGATCCAGATGAGCAGCATCCCTTTTAATGCCTGAATGATCGGCCTGTCGTCCATAAAGCGCGGCCATCTGTCTCCAAATGCCTTATCCAACTGCTGCCCGGCAAACATGGCCATAACCACAAACCCGATGATCACTATAATGGGCAGGCAGAGCAGCAAGAGAAAGACAACAGGGATTCCGATGATCGTTATTGTCAATGCCAGGAGCACCACCGGAAGGACGACCCAACCCAGCAGACCTATTCCCAATTGGCGGAGCGGCTCTGCCTCCATGCCGTTTTTCATGTTTTTCAGTTTATCTGGGAATACAGCCACAGATGCTGCAGTTAAAGTGAGCAGCCCGAGCAGAGAAAGCAGCCATCCTGAGAAACGTTTCCAGGGGCTGGGGTAGTGGAAATTGTACCTGTAATCGTATGGGAAGGGGTATGGGTTGTAGTGGTACCGGGAGTCCCCCATATCTCTGATCTCTTGGCGAGAGGTGATTCTGCCGCTAATAGAGGCAGAATCCTCCCGTTCGATTGCCCCGGCGATGGCTGTGACATTTCCGGTAACAAGGGATCCGGAGTGAAGCCTGATGTTGCCCGCCATTGCTGTGACATTTCCGTAAACCTTGCCCTCCACATCGATGTTGCCACTCATGGCCACCACATTGCCCTGATTATTTCATCGGGTTTTATGGTGATGTTGCCGGTAAATTGCACCACATCACTCTGGTAAGAGTGGGTTTCTGCAGCATCCTGCTGGGTTCCGGTTTGGGCAAAGGATAGAGCGGGTATCAGACAGAGTGCCACCAGGAGCAGTAAAGCCAGGCCATATCTATGCTTTCTTGCCATAAAATTAATCCCCCTTAAATAAAATGATGTCCATTCCCCAGCATCCTGCCCAACAGCAGGCTGGAGACAAACCCTGTGGCCAGCATAACAGCCCAGGTCACAGGGGATAGTGCCCTGATGATCACAAAGAACGCTTCCCCCAGAGAAAACAGGAAGAGGAGTTTTTGCTGTACCGCGGAGAGCAGCGCAACCAAAAATCCCCCCAGACTGCTTTCCACCTGATAAATCACCGCTGCCAGAGGTGCCGGCAGCAGGCCAAGTGCAGTCTCCAGAATAATCCTGCAGCTCTGGCCAACAGCATGGATTAACGGCAGCTGCCCTGCTCCTGCCAGCAGCCAGCAGGAGAGGCTGAAAGCCAGCAGGAATACACCTGCCAGCAACAGTGCCAGGTTTTTGAGTTTCCAGGGACTTCTGATTCCGGCTGGCTGGAGATTTATAGCTTCTGTTTGCTGATGGTTGATCGCCTCAAGGACAGAGTTGGCAAACCCTGGCCCCGGGTCCTGCTGGGGAAGCTCCAATATGCTGAACATCGCTTCCCACTTCTTTAGCTCCTGGCGGCACTGAGGACAGTCTTTCAAGTGCTGTTTAAACAATACTTCAGCTTCACCTTTCAGCTCTCCATCAAGGTAGTCGGGTATTTTGTCCGTGTTCATGCACCTTTGAGTGAGGATTGCGTACTGTATTTTGTCCTTGTCTGTGCACCTTTTGGTCATTCTTTGTCACTCCTTTGCTCCAGCAGCGGATCTAAAATTTCTCTGAGCATCAAGCGCCCGCGGCGGATCCTGGTTTTGACTGTGTTGAGCGGAAGCTTCATCATCTCTGCTATCTCTTTGTAGCTTAGATCCTGGATGTGCCGCAGTGCGATGGGCATCCGATACTCCCAGGGGAGGGAGGCCACGGCTTCTTCCACCACCTTCTTTATATCTTTTGTCTCCAAGACGGACTCAGGGGAAGAAAGGTCCTCGGGTGCCATAGCTGTATCATCAAAGGGAACTGATACAGCCTCCTTTTCCCGTTTCCAGCGGCGCCAGTGATCACGGGCGATATTTGCTGTGATGGTATAGAGCCAGGGGAGAAAATCCGCATCTTTTCGAAAGCTGGGCAGTGACTTGTAAACCCGCAAGAAAGCTTCCTGGGCTACATCCCGGCCTTCCTCACGGTCCCCCAGCAGGCGCACAGCCATTGTATATACTGTTTTTTGGTAGCGACCCACCAGCTCGGCAAAGGCCTGTTGATCACCCTGCTGGCTCAATGTAATCAATTCAGCATCTGGCCGCGCCATTAGATTCCTCCCCGGTCTTTCTATATGGTAGTACGTAAATTATACACAAAAAGTTTCACAGACAGGGGCCATGACCGTCACCAGGGCAAGAAAAGTAGTAACTGCCAGGAATATGGTTATTTTCCTGGCAGTAAATAACGGTGTGTCCAAACGCAGTGAATTGGCTCAAATGTTTAATGTTAGTTTAGCAAGGGTGTCACGAGGGTACCATGATGTTCTTGAAAATGAGCCTTGCCCCCGTTAACGTTAAAGGCGCAGTGTGGCTATCAATCTCAACCGATTTAATAACAACCCAAGTGCATCGTGGATGTCTTTTACAACAATATCTGCTTCTTTTATTGTTTTCTGAGCTGCGCCCTCGCCACCGATCACAACTATTCCCAAGGCAGCTTTTTTTAGCATCAAGCTGTCATTTACTCCGTTCCCGATAGCAACCACATTTTCTGCTCCCAGTGAATCCACGAATTCCTCTTTCTCCAGTGAACCATTATCAGTTGTTAACACCCTCATTTTGCCTTTGATGTTCTGGCACTTTTGATTTACTGTGCCGAAGGTATCTGCTGTAATGATATAGATATTCAGATCATCTGCCAGTTGGTTTATTTTCTCTTCAATGCCGCTGTTCAAATTGCCGTCAAAGGCGATGGTGCCATTGTAGTCAAGAACCAGGTGCTTCAAGTGTAAAGTTCCCATACCGGGTATATCGACCTCTATCAACCGGTGTCACCTCCAGATGCACGGAGACGGTTCCCCTTGCATTTGATGTTGTAAATTATTCTTATTAAGTTAGTTAATCGCTAAATTTATCAACAATAATACTATTATACTTGATAAAGACGAAGGCGCGATATTTACGCTAGAAAAATATGCCCTGATATGTTTTACAGGGATTTTTTTCTGAAAGGGGTTTTAGATGCACTGGAACAGTTTTCCCGGATTACCGTCAGCCTTTGGAACACTCAGCCCAAGGATATCAAGTTGCCGGACAGGATACGGGATATCACGAAAGGGGATAATATTGACAAAAACATTGATCGTTAAATAAGGAGCGATATACAAATGTCCCCAATTAATACCCGCAAACCGAACCACCTGATTCACGAAAAAAGCCCATATCTTCTGCAGCATGCCCATAACCCTGTTGATTGGTATCCTTGGGGAGATGAGGCCTTCCGAAAGGCCCATGAGGAGAGCAAACCTGTCTTCGTGAGTATCGGATATTCGACCTGTCACTGGTGCCATGTGATGGAAAGGGAGTCCTTTGAGGATCAGGAAGTAGCGGATATTCTTAATGAGGGCTTTATTTCGGTCAAGGTGGACCGCGAGGAAAGACCTGATATCGACAGTTTGTATATGAGTGTCTGTCAGGCCATGACTGGTAGTGGGGGGTGGCCGTTGACGGTGTTTCTTACCCCAGACCGCAAGCCCTTTTTTGCAGGTACCTATTTTCCTAAGCATTCTCGTTATGGAAGGCCGGGGCTGATCGAGCTTTTAAAGGCCATCAGGGAAAAGTGGGAGGCGGACAGCGAGCACCTGCAGGGGCTGGGGGAGGAGATCTTAAGTGATATTGCAGAGCAGATGGGGGATAGTTCGCCTGGGGAGCCTGGCCCTGAGCTTCTGCACAGCTGTTACCATATCATGGAGAAAACCCATGATTCCCGTTACGGTGGCTTTGGAAGTGCGCCCAAATTCCCTACCCCGCATCATCTTCTCTTTTTGCTCCGCTACTGGAAGCGTTTCCGAGAGCCACGTGCCCTGGAGATGGTGGAAAGAACTCTGCTGAGCATGTACTGCGGCGGTATGTTCGACCACATCGGATTCGGGTTTTCCCGCTATTCCACTGACAGGGAGTGGCTGGTCCCTCACTTTGAGAAGATGCTCTATGATAATGCCCTGCTCTCTCTTGCCTACCTGGAGGCCTATCAGGCAACCGGCAAGGAGTTTTATGCCGGTGTTGCCAGGGATGTGTTTGCCTATGTTTTACGGGAGATGACTTCCCCGGAAGGGGGATTTTATACCGCAGAGGATGCGGATTCTGAAGGGGTGGAAGGGAAGTTTTACGTGTGGACGCCGGAGCAGGTAAAAGAGGTGCTGGGAGAGGATGATGGGGAGTATTTTTGTAAGTTGTACGGTATTTCTGAGCAGGGGAATTTTGAGGGGAAGAGCATTCCCAATCTATTGGACAGAATGTTGGATAAAGGGTTGTCCAGAGGGTTGGATGGGCAGGATAAAGCCGGTGAAAGCGAAAACTACCTGTTGAATGAGAGAGCAGATGCACTGCGACAGAGGCTTTTTTCTGCTAGAGAAGAACGTATTCATCCCTTTAAGGATGATAAAATTCTCACTTCATGGAATGGCCTGATGATCGCGGCACTGTCCAGAGGTGCCTGGGTATTGGGGGAGGAGAGATATGCCCATGCTGCAGAAAAGGCAGTGGAGTTTCTGCTGAAAAGTTTGCGCAGCGAAGAGGGGAGGCTGCTGGCTCGTTACCGAGAGGGGGAGGCAGCCTATCATGCTTATCTGGATGATTATGCCTTCCTTGCCTGGGGGCTGTGGGAGCTCTATCAGGCCACTTTTCAAGTGAAGCATCTTGAAGAGGCGCTCAGACTTACCAAGGAGATGTGCCAGCTTTTTTGGGATACAGAGGATGGGGGATTTTATTTTACAGCGGAAGATGGCAGTGAGGAACTCGGTGCCAGGGGCAAGGAGATCGCTGATATGGCGCTCCCTTCCGGTAATTCTGTAGCTGCCTGGAATCTTTTGCACCTGGCCGGGCTGACCGGAAATGGTGAACTGGAGGATGCTGCTCGCGGGCAGCTGCATGCCTTTGGCGGTGCGGTGGAAAGTGCGCCTCAGGCATATACATTCTATCTGTGTGCCCTGGATTTTTCCCTGGGGCCGCCTCAAGAGATTGTTGTAGCCGGAGAAAAGGATGACACCAGAACCCGGGAGATGCTTCAAGTGCTGCATGCTGCATATCTACCGCGGGCAATAATACTGCTAAATCAACCCGGTAATGAAGGCGAAAAGCTTGCTGCCATATCTCCGAATGCTGCCGGCAAAGTACCTCTAGATGGAATACCTGCTGTTTACATCTGCGAAAATTACACCTGCCAGGAACCTGTGACTGACCCAGAGGAACTGGCGGAACGAGTACGTGAATAAAGCAAGCCTGGCCGCAGAAATAATGTTATAATAGTGTAGAATTGGATGAGAGGTTGGAGGCTGTGGGGCGGGATAAGATAAGTTATTTTTGTGGTGAATGTGGATATGAGGCCGCGAAGTGGCTGGGGCGGTGTCCTGGCTGTGGAACATGGAATTCTTTTTGTGAAGCTCCTGTGTCTAAGCCCAAAAAGGGTTTTACAAGAGCATCGGGTTTGTCTCCTGCTGCGACGGAGGCGGTTCCTTTATCGGAAATTGAGGGCGGATCTCCTGAAGAGCGTTTCCCTGGCCAGTCCAGGGAATTAGACCGTGTCCTGGGTGGGGGGATCGTTCCTGGTTCTGTGATCCTGTTGGGCGGAGCCCCGGGGATCGGAAAATCCACACTGCTGCTACAGTTGGCTGCCTTTATAGCGGAGAATAAGGGACTTGTTTTATATGTATCAGGGGAGGAGTCTCGCCGGCAGGTGCAGATGCGGGCGCGACGCCTGAGGGCAGCATCTGATCGCCTTTATTTCTATGCCGAAACCAATCTAAACGATATTTGCCGGACTATTGAAGAGCTCTCACCTGTCCTGGTGATTGTTGACTCGATTCAAACCACATTTAATGCAGAACTACCCATGCACCCCGGGAGTATTGGCCAGCTCCGAGAGTGCACAGCTGAATTAGTGAGATTGGCTAAAACCTGTGGCAGCGCTTGTTTCCTGGTGGGTCATGTGACAAAGGAGGGGGCGCTGGCGGGGCCCAAGGTTCTGGAGCACATGGTTGATGTGGTTCTCTCTTTTGAAGGGGAGCGCCATCAGAACCTGCGGCTTTTGCGCGGGGTGAAGAACCGCTTTGGTGCAACTGATGAAGTGGCGGTTTTTGCCATGGGAGAGGAAGGGCTCCAAGAGGTAGACAATCCTTCTGCACTGTTTCTGGAGGAGAGAGCAGTGGGTGGTGGGCCTGGTTCTGTGGTTGTGGCTGCTCTAGAGGGAACCCGTCCGATCCTGGTGGAGATTCAGGCATTGGTTTGTCCTACGGTTTTCGGGTCTCCCCGCCGGGCGGCAACCGGTGTCGATTACAACAGAGTAGTTTTAGTTGCTGCTGTTTTAGAAAAACGCCTCGGGCTCTCCCTGGCAAATCAGGACCTTTATGTAAATGTTGTGGGTGGACTAAAAGTAATGGAACCTGCTGTGGATCTGGGTATAGCTGTGGCTTTGGCCTCCAGTTACCGCAATAGTGCGGTTGCAGAGGATACAGTGATCCTGGGAGAAGTGGGACTTACCGGAGAAGTCAGGGGTGTGAGTTTTATGGAACAGCGTGTCAAGGAGGTTGTGCGTTTAGGATTTCGGCGAATCTTGGCCCCGGTGCGCAGTCTGGAACTTCGGGATAAGTTTCAGGGCCTTGATTTTATGGGTGTTAGGACGGTACAGGATGCTCTTGATCAGTTGATTTAGGTGTTTAGGGGGATATGCTTTGAGAGAGGAACAGGCACAGGTATTAGAAGATCAACTTAATGTTAAAGAAGAGAAGGTAAAAGAAGAGAAACCGACAAAAGCTAAGGTACCAGTCAGGGAAAGCTCTAAAGAAGTACGGGAGACAAAGGATGAAAAAATTGATGCCCGGGAGGAAAAAGATGATGGCATTATCGGGGCTCTCAAGCTTGTGGCCCCTGGCACACGTCTAAGGGAAGGTTTAGACAGCATCTTGAGAGCAAAAACCGGGGCATTGATCGTGCTCGGCGACAGCGCCGAGGTCCTGGAAGTGGTTGAAGGAGGATTCCATCTTGATGCGGAGTTTGCCCCTCCCAGCCTTTACGAGCTGGCGAAAATGGATGGGGCCATCGTTCTCAGCGAAGATGCCAGGAGAATTCTCTATGCCAATGCTCAATTGATCCCGGACCCTTCTATCCCTTCAGTGGAAACAGGGATCAGGCACAGGACTGCTGAGAGGGTGGCACGCCAGACAGGCACACTGGTTATTGCTATTTCCCAGCGGCGCGGTGTAATCACTCTGTACAGAGGCGCTAACCGCTATAGCTTGCAGGACATCAGTGTCATTCTATCCAAGGCTAATCAGGCTGTTCAAACCCTTGAGAAATACAAGCGTGTTCTGGATAAGGCCCTGGTAAACCTGACGGCCCTTGAGTTTGAGGATCTCGTCACTGTTTATGATGTGGTCTGGGTGGTACAGCGGGGAGAGATGGTCTTGCGCATCGTCCGTGAACTAAAGAATTATATAAGCGAGCTGGGTACAGAAGGGCGACTCATAACAATGCAGGTGGAGGAGTTGGTGACTAATGTCCAAGATGATCTTATCTATGTCGTCCAGGATTACCTCGAAGGTGGGAATAAAAAGGCTGTAGAAGTTCTACAGACCATCGGCAATTGGTCCTCAGATGATCTGCTGGAGCTTCCCAATATCAGCCGCGCTCTTGGTTGGGGTTCAGGGACAAGCGGACTGGAGGTTTCTGTTCACCCTCGCGGGTATCGTGTTTTACAAAGAATTCCCAGACTGCCTGCGCCCATTATCGAAAATCTCATCAATAGATTTGGAAACTTCCAGAGTGTGCTCAAGGCATCCATTGAGGAACTGGATGATGTGGAAGGGATCGGTGAGGTGCGGGCAAAGGCGATCAGAAACGGGTTGCGTCGTTTACAGGATCAGGTGATGCTGGAGAGATATATGTAAGAGCAGGGTGGCTAAGATAAAAAAAAGGGCAAGCTACATTAGCAGCCCTTCAACAGGTTTACTTATTCATAATTTCTTTTAATGTTAATGCGCTTTTTGCTCAGGTTAAATTGAAGATCCTGAGTGTAGAAAGCTTACTATGCTCTTTTAGGAAAAGGTCGTAGAGGTTTAGATTCAGTAGGTTGCAGAGAGCCGCCATGTAGAAAAGTGTTTTGCCAAATTCGGTTTCCACCATTTCCCTGCAGCTGGGACAGAGTTCACCGTTGAGATGACTTCCGAAGTATTCTTTGATTTCCAGAAGAGAGATGTCTTGTGGGATCTTCTTGTTTTTTGGCTTCAATGCTGATGCAGCCACATCCGGTAACTGCTTTGATGGTTGCTCTGTTGGTGCGGGCACATGCTTCCTGGAATTTGGAAAGGACATCCAAAACACTGTGGTGGCGAATTAATAGTTCAGAAACGGCATTCTGGAATTCATCACAGATCAGGTCCTTCATTAAGCAGACCTCCTCACACCTGATGCTCTTTTAAATCAATTATAGTACCAGCTATCCGGTGTTGTCAATGGGCCGACGCGGTAGAGGTGAGATTTCCCCACTTTGCTGATGACCCACTTGTTTCACATCTGATCAATTTCCAACGACTAACCACCAACCTGAAAAACGGAAGCCGGAAGTCTGACGGCAAAATAATCTTTTGTTTTTTCCAACGACCAACCACTAACCACTAACCACCAACTACAAGCTCCTGTTTTTGACAGCCAATGTCACTTCTGGTATAATAAATTTAAGAAAACTCCAGGAGGCCGGAACTATGTTTAAGGTTGGAGATCATATCGTTCACCCAATGCACGGCGCCGGGGTTGTGGAGGGACTTGAAAAGCGGGGGGAACAGAAACAGATTTATTTCGTTCTCCGTCTTTTTTCAGGCAACTTAAAGGTTCTTGTACCAGCCGATAAAACAGACAAAATCGGGGTGCGCCGTGTAATTACCGAAGATGAAATCGCAAGTGTTGTAAAGGTTCTCGAAAGAGATGACCAGGAAAAAACTATTCCGAACTGGAACCACCGCTACCGGGCCAACCTTGAAAAAATCAGAACAGGGAATGTGTTTGCCGTTGCAGAGGTTGTCCGTTCACTTATGCGCCAGGATCAAAGGAAGGGCTTGTCCTCAGGTGAAAAAAGGATGTTGGAAAGCGCCTTCCAGATCTTAAGCAGTGAACTTGTTTTGGCAGGTAATATGGATATGATGGAAGTGGAAACCATGATTAAAGAGGCAGTAGCGGGGGAATAGAAGGGGGCGCCTGAGCATTACGGGCGCTTTTCTTATATTTTGACAAACTATTCTCTTGCTTGAACCGGAAATCTTGCGTATAATGAGAGATATAGTTAACCAAAATAAGGATAATGCCTTTGGAAAGGAGGTGAAAAGATGTTGAGGAAGATCGTAAGGGTTATTTTGGGTTTAATTGGGGCAGGAATAGGGTTTTCTCTAAGTTACTTGCCGTTTATCAACGAACTGATAGCCAGTGCGGGTATCGCCCGGTATTCTATAGTGGGACTGCTGGTACTGGTTACAGGGCTTGCGGGCTTTATGCTGGCACCATGGCTAATCGAAGCTACACTGCGGATGGTTGCTTTCTTTGAAAGCACACTTCTGCACACACCGATGCAGGATTTGATTGGAGGTGCCGTTGGACTTATTATTGGTCTTGTCATTGCTGTCCTTCTTGGTGCGCCTATGAAGAACATCCCCTTGGTGGGACCCTACATTCCGATTGCTTTCAGCTTTCTTTTTGGATATCTTGGTTTAAGTGTGGGTATCAAAAAGAAAGAGGAACTGACGGGTTTGCTGAGTGTGTGGAAAAGCGGGTCAAAACAGGGGCGAGATGGGGGCAAGAGCAGTTATAAAGTACTTGATACCAATGTGATTATCGACGGCAGGATTTCAGATATCTGCCGGACCGGCTTTCTTGATGGGATCCTGATCATTCCACGCTTTGTTTTGGAAGAACTCCAGCACATCGCTGATTCTTCTGATCTGCTGAGGCGCAATAAGGGAAGGCGAGGCCTGGATATTTTGAACCAGATGCGTAAAGAGCAGGGGATCAAAATTGAGATTCGGGATTTTGATGGAGTGGACAACAAGAAAGATGTTGACTACAGACTCATTCAGGTCTGTAAGCGGTTGGGCTGCCCGGTTGTGACCAATGATTACAACCTCAATAAGGTGGCTGAACTGGTGGGTGTCAGGGTACTCAATATCAATGATCTGGCTAATGCTGTAAAACCACTATTCCTTCCGGGCGAAGAAATATCGGGTGTGGATGTTATTCGCGACGGCAAAGAGGCCGGACAGGGGGTTGCCTATCTCGAGGACGGCACCATGATCGTGATCGAGGGAGGCAAGAGGCACATCGGCCAGCGCATCAATGTCGTTGTCACCAGTGTCTTGCAGACTTCGGCAGGACGGATGATTTTTGCCAAACCGAAGATGTCTTTCAAAGATTCATCTTCGTCACGGCGCTATCATGAGGTGAAAGTGATTGGATAAGGTCGGAGGGATAATTGTTGCCGCCGGCAGGGGGAACCGCATGGGTTCCCCCTTAAATAAGGTCTATTTGCCTCTGGGGGAAGATGCTGTTATTTTACACTGCCTCAGGCTTTTGAGAATTCCGGTTTAGTAAATTCGTATGTGGTTGTGGCAAATAAGAGTGATCTCTCCTTTTGCCGTACACTGCTCAACTCTTATCCCCTGACTAAATTGGCGGGGATTGCGGCAGGAGGGGAGACAAGGCAGGAATCGGTTGCTGCCGGATTAGACGCCCTTCCCCAGGACTGTGGGCTTGTTGTTGTCCACGATGGGGCGCGCCCTCTGCTCTCACAGGGTGTGTTAGAGGGGGCGATACAGCAAGCTGTGGTCGACGGTGCTGTGGTAGTTGCTGTTCCGGTCAAAGATACCGTTAAGGTTGTTGAAAACGAAGAGATCAAAGGCACGCCGGAGCGGTCTTCACTCTGGATTGCCCAAACACCCCAGGTGTTTCACAGATCACTGCTTAAAGAGGCCCTGGATGCTGCCAGGGCATCTGGTTTTACAGGAACAGATGATGCTTCCCTTGTGGAGCGGTTGGGTCACCAGGTAAAAATCCATCCGGGTGCTAATGAGAATATCAAGATCACCACACCTGAGGATCTTTTTATAGCACGGGCAATTCTGGGGCTGCGGACAGATGAGCGTGTGGAAAAGCGTACAGGCCTGGGCTATGATGTGCATCCCTTCTGTCAGGGGCGTCCGCTTTTTTTGGGTGGGGTGGAGATCCCGGAAGGGCCTGGTCTCTCCGGGCATTCGGATGGGGATGTTCTTTTGCATGCATTGACTGATGCCTGCCTGGGTGCAGCGGGACTCCCTGATATCGGGCATTACTTTCCACCCTCAGATCCGCGCTGGGAAGGGGCATCCAGTCTGGCACTGTTAGGTATTGCCAGAGGGATCCTGGCAAAAGAGGGGTTTCGCATTGTACAGGTGGATCTTGTTGTAGCTGTTGAAAAACCGCGGCTTGCTCCCTATCTGGAAGAGATGCGCGGCCGGATTGCTGCTGTACTGGGCATTTTGCCTTCTGCTGTAGGTATTAAGGCTACAACAACCGAAGGGTTGGGTTTTGTGGGCAGGGGAGAGGGGGTTGCCTGCTGGGCGGTTGCCACAGTGTGTGGGTAATAATATAAACCCTTTCCTGTTGGCAGGAGAGGGTTTATATTTTATCTGTTTGTACGTCTATGATTACTTCATCTTAAAGGTGGAAAATAGCTGGATCAACAAACATCCCAGGACGACAAACAGGAGTCCTAAGGCTCCCCACATCAGATAGTTACCAACTGCATCTCCCATTGTCAATCCCCCCTTCTGATCATAGTTTATGCAAGAACCATACCTGTGAAACAGCGGTGATAAGGTGGCTATAACACTGTAACATAGAGATCTGATGTTTCATCTATCTCATTTGTGTTTCACCGTGCAACACATTTTGTTTCATTTGCAACAGTAGGGCGTCTGCCAGGGGGACGCGTGCGCTGGGGACAGTCCCCAGCGCATCCAAAATAGATGAGGGAAGCGGGAGGTCGGAAGTGGAAATAGATGTCGGATGCCGGAGGTTGGAGGTCGGGAAAAAGACAGCCTGGCGATAACAAAGGACTGACGGCAAATAAATGTCAAATGTCAAATGTCGCCCTACATCCTAAAGCAAAAAAGCAAGCCTGGCCCCTAGGATGCCTGTCTCAATAGCACGTGCAAGGGTTAAATATTATATTTTTTCAGGCGTCTCCAGAGGGTTGTCCGACTGATCCCTAAGATTTGGGCAGCTTTCTTTTTATTCCCCTGGGCAGCGGCAAGAGCACTTAAGATCGCTTTTTTATCAAGGTTGGCTTTTGTTTGGTGCTTTGGCGGGTTTAGGGATTCGGGTGGGGGGCTCATGGGAGGAAAAGGGATGGGGCTCTATCGGGGAAACGATCAACGATTCTGCAACAAGGTCAGCAGAGATATAGTCGTCATCTGTCAGGATAACCAGACGCTCCATGATGTTTTGGAGTTCTCTGGTATTTCCTGGCCAGTCATGGGCATAAAAATGGTCGATGCCCTTTGGTTCGATGCCCTTGATGTTCTTCTGAAACTTTTGATTGCATACTCCGAGGAAGTGATCCACCAGGACAGGAATATCCTCACGTCGTTCTCTTAATGTCGGTACCAACAGTGTCAGCACATTTATTCTGTAAAAAAGGTCTGCCCGAAAGAGCCTATCCTCTACCAATCCTCTCAGGTCGCTGTTGGTGGCTGCAATAACCCGCACATCTACGGAGATGAGGCGGTCATCACCCAGGCGCATGATCTCGTATTCTTGGAGCACTCGCAGCAGACGGGTCTGCAGTTTGTCAGACATCTCACTGATCTCATCAAGGAAAATGGTTCCTTGATTAGCCATCTCAAAAAAACCCCGTTTGCCTCCCTTTTTCGCACCGGTAAAAGCACCTTCAGCATACCCAAAAAGCTCGCTTTCCAGGAGGTTTTCCGGTACTGCAGCACAGTTGACTGCAATAAAGGGGCCGTCTTTGCGGGGGCTGACATTGTGAATGGCATGAGCAAAAAATTCCTTGCCCACTCCGGTTTCCCCATAGATAAGAACAGTGGCATCAACACTTCCAAAGCGCCTTGCCTTTTCTATGGCTGATTTTATTTTGGCGCTTTTTCCGAGAATGTCGTCAAAAGTGTATTTGGCCACATGCCCACGGCTGCGTATCTTCCTTTTGCTGCTAACCACAGTTCACCTCCTCAAATGTAGGCCGGGATAGGGCGTGGAGACGGAGTAATCAGGGTATTACATTTCGGACGAATGCCAGACTGGTTTGTGGTCCTCAAGGCTGCACGTGCTGTTCCGTAAATGAGCAGTTAAGTAATTTAGTAGGCCGGAGTTAAGTAACAGTGCTGATGAGGGCTTCGAGAATTGCTGTACCTGTGGGCAGAGCCAGCTACTTCGTGTAGTCTACGCGCAAATTCCACACTAACTCATCATTTTGAATAGCTGGCCCCAGGATTAGGAGATATGAGTGTTTACATTTCTTTATTAATATCCATGCTGGCAGGCAGCATCACAGATAGCATCACAGGTAATGGGAATGTTGGAGGTGACAGTAGAACCGTCCCCTGTCACCTTCCTGTCACCTTCCCTGTTACCTTAAGCCGACTGCCGCGCAAATTTACGCAAAATTAGGTCAGATCCCGAGGATAGCCGGCAAACATCTCCCGCGCTTCTTCCAGACTGGTATCAGGTGCCGGTATGATCAGATCCGATTCTACAAGTTCCTCATCGGGGACCTTGACTCCTTTTGTTTGCACAAAGGAAACAACTTTTTGCAGGTTTGCGGTGAACTGGATTTCATCGCTGGCTTCTACCGCATCCAGCAGTGAATTATCCATGGCATCCAGTTCTACAAGGGCATTGCCCTCCACTGTGTACTGTCCCTGTGTGAGTACCCTGATAATCATCACTCACTCACCTCTTTTTTTAAGCGGGCAAGTTCATCTTCCACACGCCCGTCTGCCTGCATTCTTTTGAGTTCTGCTTCTACACTGTCCTTCTCCCCCAGGGAATCCTCCAGGATACCTGTGGCGATCAGTTCATCGATGGCTGAGGCTCGGGCTTGCATTTCACCGGTTTTGCGTTCTGCCCGTTCAATGGCCATGCCGACATCGGCCATTTCCTCAGAGAGGCCCGTCATCGCCTCACCGATCTTCACCTGGGCCTCAGATGCGGAGTACTGTGCCTTGATGACCTCTTTTTTGGTGCGGAAGGCTTCAACTTTAGCCCGCAGGCGATTTTCCACCTGTGCCAGTTTTTCCTGTTCCTGATTTAAACCGCTGACCTGCTCTTCCAGGCTCTGGATCTGCTGTTCCAGCTGCACCTTACGTTCTAAAGCTACCCTGGCCAGGTCCTCACGTCCCTGCCGCAGAGCCTCCCTGGCCTGGTCATCGATTTTCGCCAGGTCATTGCGCAATTTAACTGTCTGCAGTTCCAGCCTCTTTTTTGAAGTAACTACATTTGTGATATTGCGCCTCACATTTTGTAAAAGCTCCAACTGTTTTTCATAAGAGTAGTCTAAGGTTTCCTGCGGATTCTCCATTTGGTCGACGATCTTGTTGATCTTCGACTTAAAAACTGTAGAAATACGCGCCAATAGTCCCATATTATATCTCCTTTCATGTGAAATCGATTCGTCCGTGGCCGACCAACCACCAACCTCACCTCTATTTTTGCCAGTATAAACCACTTCATACCTAAGATGGCAAACTTAACGTTCCCCCGGCACCCGTTCTTCACCACCTCAGGGATATTACGTGGGATGCACTGATGACTGTTCCCCTGCTCGTCTTCCCTTACATGCAGAAATGCGCCAGGAACCGTCCCCGTTGCATCCTCACACAGGGCAGCCCCGGATGGGGTACCATAAAGAGATGTCTTTCTCCCAGGGCAGCTCCTTTTCCAACATGGTAAAGAGGCGTTGTTCCTCATGGTTGTTACGCTGTTCACTTTTTCGATCAATGGGGAGGAAGGGGTAAAATGTGCCGCGTTTGTAATTGTAAATCAGATAAAAGGGTGCTGATTTTGATTGCTGTTCAAAGCGGAAGACCGCAGCCAAAAGTTGGGTGTCGTACCCGCTTTCCTTCAGGGTCTGTGCAGACATATAAATAAGCCCTAACAGGTCATCAAAGTCAGGATCCGTAAACAGCAGCCAGCGGTAGTGGTATTCATCATCCCGAATTTCCAGTTTAGTTTTGGTTTCTGTTACAGATAGTTGTAAGAGATCCCGCAATTCCTCTGCTGCTGTTTGAAAATAGATGCTGGTGGCGGGTTTAAGTGCCAGGCCACACCTCCCGGAAGATTCCCAGCCCAGTTCAGCAAAAGAGACTAAGGCTGTGGACAGCGCAAAAAACGGGTCGATCTGTGCCTTGGGCGGTTTGTTTCTTCCAAAAAGGGCATCAAAAAAACCCATTTTAGCCCCTCATTTCACGTTCAAGTTTCCTGAGGTAGGCCAGGCGCTTTTCCAGAGAAGGATGTGTCGAGAGGAGCTCTGCAAAGCTCCCTCTCAGGGCTGGAAAAATGAAAAAGGCGTTCATTGCTTCTGCCTGCCTCAGGTCGCGGTCCGGTACACGCTTCATAGTGCCGCTGATCTTCAAAAGGGCGCTGCTCAGCATACCCGGGTTGCCGGTGAGAAAGGCAGCCCCACGGTCCGCGGAATACTCGCGGTAGCGAGAGAGCGCACGGATCAAGAAAAAGCTGATCAGCCAGACGAGCAGTGAAACAAGATAGATAAGTATAGCACCACCCCGATCTTCCCTGTCTCTGCCAAAACCGCCGATGAAAAAGAAGTTTTGCACGATGAAGGAGGCCACTGTAGCAAAAAAGCTGGCGATGGTCATCACTGCTACATCTCTGTTTTTGACATGGCTGATTTCATGTGCTAAAACTGCTTCCACCTCTTCAGTTGTTAGCTGCTGCATCAGGCCGTTAGTAACGGCAACAACCGCATTCCTGGGGTTTCTACCGGTAGCAAAGGCGTTGGGAATAGAGGTAGGCATTACTGCTACCCGGGGTTTGGGCATATCTGCAAGCATAGCCAGACGCTCTACTATAGAATGTAGTTCCGGTACCTCCTGCGGGGAGACCTCCCTGGCTCTGGTGCTCATCAGCACCAGTTTATCGGAGAAGTAGTACTGGGACAGAAGCATGATCCCTACAATGATAATGATGGCAGAGTACCCGACTCCTGCATACCATAGAACAGCAGCAAAAAGCAGATAAAGGGCTGCCAGCAGGAACAGTGTCAAAAACATCCTTACCTTCAGTCGGTAATCCACAGGGAAACGAACACGATTCATAAATTGATAACCGTTCCTTTCTTTGTAGCCAAATATTCCTACCCTGAAATTCCTGCATCATCGACCCCTGACTAAACAATTTGCCATCCCCGCAGAGGGATCTCTACAGGCGTAAATTCCCGGAGAACTTCCGGTACTCAAATTTTAAGCAATTCTTTTTGCGTATTTCTTTAGATTTATATGGATCAACCACAATTATCCGACTGCTCGAATCTACATTTTAATTAACAGTGGTAACCCCTTTTTCTTTAGGTGCTATTGGCATTATTTTATGGGCTTTGCCGGGTATTGTCAATCTTTCTTAACCAGTAAAGGTCATAAGCATGGCGACAATGACTCCGGCTAAAATAAGCGCCAGGATAAACAGCAGAACAACCGGAATCAAGAAAGTGGCTACAGCTGCACCTGTACCAATTTGCTGGCTTTCCCTGATGGCGATGATGTTTAGGACAAGCACCCAAATTGCTACGGCAAAACTTATTACACCGCCTATGATAAGGCCGCCTGCCCCCGCCAAAGAGGCGAGAGCCGCCAAAGGGGCTCCTATAATATAGGGGGTCGAGGCGTAGCCAAGGCCCGCAAGCATGCCGCTAAAGGTTCCTTGTCCCTTAAAGAGTTTTGCAAATAGAAAGAATATCCCTCCCGCGATCACCCATGCCAGCAGACCACCGAACAAGGATGAGAAGATTGTAAAGGCAGGGGAATACTGAATTGAATCCATAAGCGGTTGATCACTAAACTGCTCTAAGTAGCGAAACAAAAGATCTTGGTTCCCCTGTGCCACCAGGCTGCTCATTCCTTGAAGAATGGCAACAACTACAATAATAAGCAGCCCCTCTTTCCATAAATTCTTTTCAGCCACCTGGTTAAGGGTTTTCCCAGGTGCTCTTAGCGCTCCGAAAATGCGTTCCCACATATTCTCTCCCTCCTAATATTTTATCGTTGTATAAGCAGGTGGCAGGGGTAGGGGGTATTGGTGTTTGAAGAGTTGGATACCCCACAGCAGGTCGAAGATGCTGGGTGCCCGGTGGTATTCTATCACCTGGGGTTCCCCTTTAATTCCTGCCAGTTTGGCTGCCAGTTTGATGGCCTCCCGTTGTCCCCCCAGTTCATCCACCAGCCCATTTTCTTTGGCCTGGCTTCCGGTATAGATCCTTCCGTCAGCAAGCTGGCGCACCTTTTCCTCCGGCATGCCGCGTCCGTTGGCTACAGCATTAATAAAATCATCATAGATATCACTGGTGATCTCTTGCATAATTATTTCTTCCTCAGGTGTCAGCGGCCGGGAAGAGGAGAGCATATCTTTGTGGGGACCGCTTTTGAAGACACGCTCTTTGTAGCCAATCATCCGGTAAAGCTCTTCCAGATTGGGAACAACGGAGATCACCCCGATGCTGCCTGTTATTGTGGATGAAAGGGCCACGATCTTGTCAGCGGCTGCTCCTACAAAATAGCCACCTGAGGCTGCTGTCTCGCCGAAAGATGCGACCACTTTTTTACCGGATTTTTTAAGGTGCAGTACCTGGTCATATAGTTCCTGGGATGCGCTGGCACTGCCCCCCGGGGAGTCAATCCTCAAAACCACCGCTTTCAGGGAGCGGTCCTTTTCGGCCCTTTCCAAATCAGCCATTGTCAAGCTTGCGCTGGAAGCACCTCCCAGAAGAGAGGAGTCCTGGCTGAGGGTAATTGGTCCCGAAAGATGGATGACAGCAACTTTATCAGAACCGGTGAAGGCCTTTCCGCTGCTTTCAGGTCTCCCTTTAGAGCCTACAACCACTGCGATCAGAGTGATCAGTATGCTTGCAGTTGACAATAATTTTATTCCGGCCTTTTTTTGAATTCCAAATGATTATCACCTCCTGTTCAATAAATATTATAGAGCGGATCAAGTTCAGAAACAAATCACTTG
>NZ_CDRZ01000036.1 GCF_000946815.1 Syntrophaceticus schinkii
GTTTTCCGGACAACGTCTGCAAATAATTCAAGATAAGACTGGACAGTTAAGGAGTTTCGAGTAAGATTCATTTCAGTGTTTTTTAGGGAAGGGGGACTTGGCGGGCGTGCCATAGGGGTTCCCCTTCTCGCTATTTATCCTTCCGTGATGATTGTCATGTCAATAAATAATCCATATGTCAATCAGTATGCATCATTTACGTCATAAAAAGCAAGAAAAAAATCCTACTCCCCCCGTCCATTGGGAGTGAGAGGCGACACAATAGCTTGGTCAACATTATCAATCAATGGCTTACTGTCAACAGTGATTGGTACACCTACCAGGGTATCTTTAATAAATTGATCTGCTTTTTGTATTTGACTTAATATCTCGTTGAGTCTCTTTTCTGCAGCTTCCAGTTTTGGAAAATTGCTTACCAGTTTTTTACTATCATCGCTCAATTCGTCATAGCTGGCCCTTGCTGCTGATATTGAATTCTTATCCTGAGAGGTTATCTCATCTATTGGCCTTATTTTATTTATAGCCTTTATTACCCCATCAGCTGCAGCATTGTTTTGTAATCCCTCTATCTTGGCAATCGCCTCAAGCAATTTATCTGAATTGGTAACTTCAGCTTTTTCTGCATCTGAAAGATTATCATAAGCTGTTTTTAAAGACAGAATCTGTTCTTGGTCATCCAAAGTTATAGCTTCAGGTTTTGGCAGTGAATCGATTCCATTAATTACAGCTTCTATTGCAGCTATGCTATTTTCAACTTCTACCAGTTTGTCATAATTGTTTACATTTTTCTTTTCCATAGCGCGCAGATCATTGTATTGTGCCCTTACTTCTTCGACAGCTGCTTGGTCATCAGGCGCAATAGCTAAAGGCAGTGCATCTATTGCGGTAATTACTGCTTTTGCCCTGTCGTCGCTTACAACGTGATCCATTACAAAAATGTCTCTATATTTTTCCTACCATCCAATACCTTGAGCATAGACATGACAGCCTGAGCATGCTGATGCTTCAAGTTGCCGCTGATTTCCCCTGCTTCAGTATCTAGTGTTCTAAGAATGATCTCAAGGGGGGTATGTCCATTTTTGATGAACCTCGAATCTGTGGTTAGATCTACCCCAAGGCCAGCAAGAAGTATTACAACCTGATCTGTTGTCCATACATTGCCGAATCTACCATCAGAATGCTGTGCTATAGAAAGCTGTTCAATAAAATTATCAAAATACAGCTTAATTTTATATTCAGGATCACCTTCCTTGGCATCAGGATTATAATATGGAATATACGGCTGTGCGTACATGGTCGTAAAGTCGTTTACAGTGGTCTGTGGTGACAGTTCTATAGGTTCTTCATTGAACTCCTCAACAACAGGCCTCCATGAACGATAATCGGAACCCTCTTTATACTCATATCCCCCACTGTCCATAGCTATGATGCCCCGGGGGGTTCCCATATACATACCATCTGTCCCAAAATCATTTCTACTTATTTCCCCAATAATGTCTAATTCCTTAAAGTCATCCGGGTTGTATCCCATAGCCGTCATAGCAAGAAGGATCTCCCCATAGGTTGTAGATTTGAAATCATTATTGGGAACCGGATTTTCTTTTAAATACTCTCTTAATCCATCGAGGAATTTGCTCCAGTTATGTTTAATATTTTCTTTTTGTTCCTCGGTGAATTCAACATACCCATCATTTAAACCGCAATCTACAAAGCCCCATTCAATGCACTCGAATCCTCCAGGGTGATAAGTATAGTCATCTCCCCATTTTTCTTTAACTACTGGAGAATTCTTAAAATATACATTCAGATAATCTTTCATCTGTTGCACTAGCTCATCCTGACTAGGTGGTGGAAGTTCTACCTCATTCATATCAGCTTTAACTTCATAAGACCTTTTAACTGATAAAGTATATTTATTGGCAGTAACCCCATCGGTATCCCCGAGGATTACACTATTAAACACTACTGTTACCGTTTTATCCTTGCCTGTCTTTAGATCATGATAATTTTAAAAAAAGAAAACCAAAGGCATTTTTCAAAATACCTCCGGTTTTCCGGTCAGCAAATAGTATCTAAATTTTTACTATGTTAATCCCAATCTTTGTTACTAGAGTCCGATCCCCCCATCTCCACACTGCTTTGCAATCTAAATGTTTTTCTAAACATATAATCTATATTTTATTTTGACTCGTTCCATTTTCTTTACCATCATTTCACCAAATACAAACAAGAAAAAGGCAGTACCCAGTCCATGAACCGAATCATAGGGCACTCCTGATATATAGAGAATAGCCAGAGATTTGAGACTAATAGTTATGTTTGAAGATGGTATTGCACTAGCCATCACCATAGCAGCTATATTCATTATCCCCCCATAGATGATGAACGTTGCTAAAAAGCCAAAAATAGCTAGAGTAAGATCATCTATAGGCAGCCTCTTCCTCTGTATAAAAAGTCCAATGAGAAGACCTATTGCTCCAAAGGCATAAAGCCACCACCCAAAAAAAGTTCCAGCTGATTTAGTATAAATATAGATGACATAACCTATTAGTATAGATACGATAATGCTCAACACCGGACCAACTATTATTTGAAAACTTCTCGATTTTACTTTATCCACATTAGCCTTGTTGAAGATCAATCCTGATAAAAACCCTAATATTCCCCAGCAAAACATCTGCCATGGTGTCCAGGGGCCATGTCCGGCAAAAAAGTTAACCACAAACCTGGCAATAGCACCCACTAGAAAACCAGCCTCTGGCCCAAAGGATATTCCCGACAAAATCACCATTGCAGTCCCCGGCTGGAATGGAGTGATCATGAAGCACATCAAATTACCAAAAGCAGTTAATGCAGACATAACGGCCACCATTACTATTTCCCTGGTCCTCACACGCCTTTTTTCAAATATCATGAAAAACGGCAGCATAGTATAAAATAAAATAAGCAGCCCGATCAGCATATATCTTTGATCTTCCAAATATTTAATCCCGATAAATATGGTGACCGGAATAAGAATGAAAATAATTAAAGCAGATACAATTGTTCTTTTTCTAAGTGCTAACTCATGACGTTTTGGATCATATTTTGCTCGCATAGATGGATCACATCCTCACAGGTTATTGCGTTTTCAAATAGATGTTTGGACATACGGTTGGAAGCTGTAGTATAAAAACTATTGCCACTATATAACCCCCGGGGCGTATCCTGTGAAATCACAGTTCCATCAAATAAAAAAGCACATATATCAAAATATTCAGCACAGAATTCTACATCATGAGTGACCATAACTACAGTAACATCTTCTTTCTGCAGCTTTTTAAATATTCCGGCTAAAATACGCTTATAAAAAGGATCTAATCCTTTAGTAGGCTCATCCAGCAATAATATTTTAGGGTTTAACAGAAGCACTTTCCCTAAAGCAAGTCTCTGCTGCTCTCCCCCGCTTAGATCATAAGGGTGCATTTCGGCCAGGTGAGACAGCCCCAAAATCTCTAACATGTCTTCGGCCTTCTGAAGCCTTTCATCCTCTGTATACTTATTATCATCAAGCATATCCAATAGGTCCTCTATTGCACTTGGTTCTGTAAACAAGGCCTTGGGGTTTTGAGGTAACATGCATAAATTTTCTGTAAACAATTCATGGTATTTATACTTATTTATTTCTTTACCATTTAGCAGTATTTTACCTCGATAAGCTATATTTGCACCTGTGATCAGCCTTAAAAGCGTACTTTTGCCTACTCCGTTTCCCCCTATTATTGAGAACAATTCTCCTTTATTTATAGTTAGTGATAAGTCTCTGATCACATCATCAGCACCCTTACTATATCTAAACCAGGCATCTTTTATTTGAATAACTGGTTCTTTCTTAGGGGTTTTATTGGTCTCATTGATTCTTTGAACTTGAGGATTGTCCCCCAATAGGCTTGACAGCCATATCTTACCATCCCTTACTGTTATAGGACATTTACCCTCCGGATTTACTTCAGAAAAAACCTTCATTGCAGTTGGCAGTCCCTCATACATAGGGTGGCTCTTGCCATATGAACTAAGAAATTCCCCTACCTCTAAAGGAGTGCCATACTTCTGAGCTTCCCCCTCTTCCATGACAAGAACCTTATCTGCTATGGGGAAAACCTCCTCCAGTCTGTGTTCAGATATGATAATGGTAGTGCCTAGTTCTAAATTTATCTTTCTCAGAATTGATATAAAGTCTGTAGATGCTATCGGATCTAACTCCGATGTAGGCTCATCTAATATCAGAACCTTAGGCTGCATAGCCATAACTGAAGCGAGATTTAATAACTGTTTTTGTCCCCCTGACAATTCTATAACACTCTTCCTGAACCAGGTCTGTATTCCAAAAAAACTGGCCATTTCAGCAACTCTACTCCTGATTACTTTAGTACTCATACCTAAGCTCTCTAATCCAAAGGCAAGTTCATGCCATACCTTATCCGTTACAATCTGTTTTTCTGGTCTCTGGTGAACAAAACCAATTTCTGCTGCACTTACATAAGGACTTAGTTCATCTATAGCTGTCCCATTATAGAGCACTTCTCCTGACAAATCGCCATCTGGCGCCAGTTCCTGCTTCATCTGACGAAGAAAAGTACTCTTGCCACAGCCTGATTTCCCACAAACTAAAATAAACTCCGCAGGATATATATTAATATTCAAATTCTTAATTGCTCTGTTTTCACATCCGGCATATGAAAAACTTACATCGTTGAACTTAATGATCTCCATCTATATTCCTCCAATAACTCGATTGCTGCAGGTATCATAAGTAGAATAAAATATGCCAAATATATATTTGCGGACAAAAGGGTTATTTTGTCCGCAACAATAGCAGGGTAATATATTATATTGTTTTTACCAAAAAAGAAGCCTATTATGACAACAATTGATAACAAAACCATAATAGTTAGAGTCTTCCCATCTCTCCTGTCAAAGCGAAATATACTGAAGCTGGAGCGATTAGGAAGTCCGTAGCCTCTAGCCCTCATGGAATCTGAAGTCTCGATGGAGTTTTCCATTGACCATGTTACCAATATGGAAAATTCTTTCATAAACTGCTTAGCTCTTTTAAATATTCCCCCCTTAGAAAAATCTCTACCGATGTTCCTTTGTCCAGCTGATATTTCTTTAAATTGTTCCTTAAAAAGCGGGATAAACCTAAAAGACATTGATATGGCCAAAGAAAGTGATGAAAACAACCTTCCAAAAATATAGATAACTTTATCTGAGGTCATGATCTGATTTAAACACTTAACCCACATAATAACGCTTACCAACATAGTTCCAGAAGCTATACCGTATAATATAGCCTCTAAGGTTATAGCATTTTCATTTAAATAAAAAAGCACAGTTACTCCCTGGTGAACAAAGAGAGGATTAAGGATAGAGGTAAGCCCAACAATAAAAAATATAAGTTTAATATTTGATTTTACTGCTGAAGTGCCATCCAAAATCACAGAATAGGCAAATGAAGCAAATAGTGTGACCACTAGAAAAATAGGGTGCATTGAAAACATTGTAAAGACAACAACTGCTGTAAAGAAGTAGAAATTTACAATGGGGTGATATGTTTTAAAGCCTGTTTCCATACTCAACTCTTCCTCTAATCCTTATTGTATTTATCGTAATCTTGGTCCCCAACATCCTTACCCAGATTGCAGGTATAATTCCATGATATAACATCACGGTGTTTGACAATGTATCGGCTGCAGCCATAATTGGGGAACCATCCGTTTACCTTATACATCCATCCACTCAATTCCCCTCCATCAAACTCATATAGATGATTAATTCCCATTATGTATGCTCCACTATATAAAGGGTCATTTCTAAACTCCATTTGAATCCCTTTACTTCTGGTCACTCGCTTTAATATGTCAAATACATTTTCTCCTTCTTTTATTTCAATTTTTGTTGGTGCCAAAATAACGCCATCCTTGGGAATATAAGGATCCTTTCCTGCGGGAAGCCTGTCCATATTGTTTAAAATAGTGTCACAGCGAATTTCTATAGTGCAGTATTTCTTTTTGGCTTTCTGGCTTGGAGAGGTATTCGAAGGTGTAGTCGTCAAAGAAGTACTTGAAGGTTTGTTATCGCTCTTTTTAGTACTGTTATTGCTATCAGCATTATCCTCTTTGCCGGTATTTGTTTCTTCTTCTGTGCCGGCTTCATCTTTAACCCCGGGTTTCACTTCATCCACATCTACTTTAGCCACTTCTATTTTTTTATCTGCCAGTATCCAATCTCCACCCTGTTTTATACTTAATAAAGTTTTGTTATCCATAACTTGTAACTCAGACTGGTAAATCAAGTGATTGGACACATCATCATATTTATATAAGTGTTTTATTCCGCCATCTGAAGATGTGGAGAAGTTAATATCCGCCTCTCCTGGCAATTTACCATTATGACGAAATGATAAAATTTGGATATCCATATCATTGTCTTTGGCAATTTCCTTGATTAAATCTTCATATACTGTATCAGTCTCTACATCTAAATTGATGGCTTCGCTATTTTCGATCTTGCTCCCCGATATATCCCACTCAACTTTACTATCAGATCCCAGAGCATTTTCCTTGGTAAATGACTCATTATCTTTTTTGAGCTTTTCTACATCCTCTTTTGATAAGCAGTTTTTATTAGAGGATGCTTTGAATTCTTTGATATCTTCCTTGATTTTTTTATACTGGCTTCTAAGATCATCAATATCTGGCGCCTCTTCTTCGATCAAAGCTTCAGCTTCTGCAATACTGTTCTTCATTTTAAGAACAGTATTTTTTGAATAATCTCCTTTATCATTTCCTAATTTAGCATTTTCCAATAATACATTTGCTTTATTTATCTGCTTGGATATCGCTTGATTGTAATCTGATGGTTCAATTGATAATCTATAGAGCCCTGTTATTACTAATACTGCTACTATGCTAACCAATACTATTTTTCGTATTTTATTTTTTTTCATAATACCCTCCTGGTAAGTAATATAAGAGGGCCCATAAAATGAACCCTCTTATCCTGACCACCTGCCTAGTACCTTTTAACCTGTCTTCTCCCTCTATAAGCCAATAGTGCTATCCCCATTATTGTAATGATCACACCAATAGGCAGATAGTCTACCGAACCAGTGCGAGGTAGCTTATTGTCTTTGGCATTATTATCCTGAGTATTATTGTCTTGGGTATTATCCAATTTTGCTATGTCTTTTTGCAGTTCAGCAATAACCTTATAATTTTCAATGTATTTTCGTTCTGATTCTGGTATAGATTTGTAATGGGCTTGAACCTCATCAATAATACCCTTTATTTCATCGACATTATCTTTGTTTACGGAAACCTTCTTATCACCGTCCATTAATTTTTCACTGATCAATGCGTTGATGTAATCGATCTTAGCTGGAATGAAGTATTGTTCGTAGCTGCTGATAGTTGCCAAATCCTCGGGAGCCAGTCCGGCAACAGCTTTGTCAACATTATCGATCAGTTGCTTGCTATTAGCAGTTATTGGCACCCCAACCAGGGTATCTTTAATAAGTTTGTCTGCTTTTTGTATTTGATCTAATATCTCGTTTAGTCTTTTTTCTGCCGCTTCCAGTTTGGAAAAATTGCTCACCAGCTTTTTACTATCATCACTCAATTCATTATATCTGGCTCTTGCTGCTGAAATTGAAGCCTCATCCTGGGAAGTTATCTTGTCTAGCGGCCTTATTTTATCTATGGCCTTGATAACCCCTTCGGCAGCAGCGCTGTTTTGCAATTCTTCTATTTTGGCAATCGCCTTAAACAATTTCTCTGAATTGCTGACTTTAGCTTTTTCTTCATCTGAAAGCCGGTCATAGGCTGCTTTTAATGAAAGAATTTTCCCTTGGTCATCCAACGTAATCTTTTCAAGTTCTGGAATTGAATTTATTCCATTTATTAAATATTCTGCTGGATCAACATTTTGTAATATTTCTTCCAGTTTGCTGAAATTAGTGACACTTGCTTTCTCTTCAGCACTTAAGGCCTGATAGCGTTCAACTATACGCCTGATCTCAAAGCCACTATAATATGGTGAACTAGCCGGATCTGGCAATCTGTCAATTTGATTGATTATATCTAGAGCACCTATCCTGGTATCGTTTCTATTCCCATAGCAATACAGTATTTTTGCATCATTGTAGAAAACCATATTGCCATCAGGTGAGATGGCCATGCTCTGTGTTGAAAATTGCCAATCCCCCACATTGGTGACTTTTTCATACCTGGGTTCTGTTTGACCGATGCTGTCCCTGACAATATACATAACTGATGAATTACTTTCACGGTCCGGTGCATAGGGAACTATATACAAATAAACTTCCTGATTGTTTTCCTTTGTGGCATAGGCAGTAGTCAAGATTGGGGTGCCTTTGGTGAGAATCTCATCAATCCTGTATATTTCTTCCATAGTATTGGCATCAATCACATGGAATGGTTCATTGCTTCCCATAACACCCCCACCGCCGCCGAGGTATAAGCGATCATTGTAGATAACCGGGCTTGCCTGGGTTCCACCGTACTGCACATCAGAAATATATGCCTTCATACTGTCCTTATTAAAGGAACCATCACTATTGATCTCATAAGAGCGAACTACCGCACCGCCACCACTTTTGTTGCTAGCAGCAATATATATGCGATTATTCTTCGGATAATAAACAATTGTGGATGTAACTACTTCATTAACTGGTAAGGTTATAGAATCTATTAAATCACCTGTTTTTGCATTCACGGACCTAATTACGCTGCCATTAGTTCTACTCCCCTGGTCTGGGAATATACATGCACCATTGACAAATGCCGGTCCTGCATTTGTCCCTATACCTAAATTTGTATCAGTTACTATTGTCCAAACTGGCTCAACAACCTCATCCGGCCTGGAGGGATCCAGATCAGTAGTCTTGAAAGCTGCATATTTTCCATTTTGAATTCTTGGTCCACAATAAATATATCCGTCATTGTAAAATACACAGGACTGTATTTGCGCCCCGGAATCCGAGATCGATGATGTGACAAACAATTGATCCAAAGTATCAGCATCATAGGCAATTAAATATATTTTTCTACCTGTCTCTGTTTGTGTACCTCTCGGCACAAATATCTTACCATCGCCATATGCTATATTGATAAAAAACCAGGCATCACCAGGGCATTGTGCGGTCTTTACCACTTCTCCGGTCTTGGTATTGATTTTAATCAGCTTTTCATTTACATAGCAGTAGGTGTAATCCCCTACTATAATCGGAGTTCCCGGTGTAACTGCCCAACCGCCGGTATCGCTATACCGCCATTTTTCTTCCATCTCTTCTCCAGTTCTTGGAGTTTTCGCGTCAGATACTCCCTGGAGTTCTAAATTTCCCAAAAACTGCGGCCAATTTAAAGTTGTACCTGCTTCTATTGGAGTTGCCGGTTCTTCTGGAACTGCTGGTTCTTCTGGTTCTTCTGGTTTGTTCATGGCGTTTTCCAGTTGAGTAAACGCACTATCAACATCTTCCTGGGAGCTGGCTATATCTTCAAGTTTTGCTTTGGCATTATCATAGGCTGCCTTTATTTCTTTATCTTCCAGAAGCTTATCCTTGTCTTCCAAGGTGTTTATCTCACCCATCAGCCTTGTCAGCGCATCTTTTTGCGCTATTGGAATAAAGTCTGCTCCCCATGAATCTGCATTTTCACTTCCTGCGGGATTGGCACCTATATCCCTTCCAAGTCCCACTATTGTGAATTGCCATCTGATAACATCGCCATCTTTGGGTGTACACCCGGAAGCAACGATATCAGGGAATTTCCCATTGACACAATACATCCACCCTGAATCACAATAATAGTCATATTGGCCTAACCAATCCGGTGAATCCCACTCACGCCCATATTCGATATTGGCATTATCTAATATATGCTGCGGCCAATTTGGCTCTCTGGTTTCATTATCTTTGACTGCATATAACCAGAAATCTCCTCTATAGTTGTATTCATGGTCACTGTTTTCTTCACCAATTACATCTACAGTTAATTTATCTACAGTATCTCCATCAAAAAAGGGAACCCTGATAGGTTCCACAATATAACCGAGACCTAATGCAAACTTCTCAACAGAAATAGTTACATATCCCTTAGGTTCTGTTGGCTGTTCTTGATTTGGTGTTTCGGCTTCAGCAAAGACACCTGTAAAGCTTGTGAACACGAAAGCAACAAGAACCGCTATGGTCAGCATGCTGTGAAATAGTTTTGACCGTTTCCTCATCTTCTCCACTCACCTTTCAACCTTTGGTATGTTTATTTCGCATGATAGTACCTCCAGTTGTCTGGTCAGTACAAAAATCTGATTAAAGCTTTACAGACTTTTTAATTTCTTCAATCCTAATCGGCTTGCCGTCTTGGATGATCACCCTTATTTCACCGAATCCAATGTCCTTGATGATTTTTTCAAGTTTTTCGATTTTAGTATCAGTTTTTTTGTTATGTTTATTACTTGGTTCCAATCTGTCCTCCCCCTGCAAATATTTTACTTGCTTATTCGGAAACTCCTCAACGAGTCTCCACACTGCTTTGCAGTTTAGAGATGTTTCTTTTCACCTCCCAAAATCTCCAGACGGCTTATTTTAACGACACCCCCACACCGAAATAGAGTTTTATGTGATGCGTAAAACAACATAAAAAAATCCTACCAAAGGTAGGATTTCAGAACGCAATATTTTTATAAATGCCAATAACAATAAAAGCATTTAAAAATCCTAATTTCCCACCGAAATTATGATTTTTGTCCTATGGCAGGTCTCCTGACTTAAAGCTTCAAACCAGATACTCTCATCTTCCCGAAATTTTCATTTCAGTGATCTTGTCGGAGTATCGTAGCTTTTACAGTAGCGTGGCTGTTAAGGATTCTCACCTTATTCCCTATTAATGCCTCAGCAACCTATAGAACATATTTTATTGTATGCAAATATTGTACTATACAAGAATTTGAATGTCAATTTATCCATGTCCTACCCTTCCCTCCGCCTGCTGCTCAATGCCCTGTCGATCTCCCGCTGGGCATCCCGCCTGGCGATATCCTGGCGTTTGTCATAAAGCCTCTTCCCCCTGGCAAGAGCCAGTTCTACTTTCACCTTGCCTCTTTTGAAGTAAAGCCGCAGCGGGATCAAGGTATAACCCTTCTGGGTAGTCATTCCTAACAGCCTTTTGATCTCCCTTTTGTGCAGAAGCAGTCTGCGCGGGCGCTTGGGGTCATGGTTAAAGTGGCTCCCCTTGTCATAGGGGGAGATGTGCATGTTCTGTAAAATTGCTTCTCCATCTAGGATCTCGGCATAGCTGTCCCGCAGACTGACCTTACCGGCGCGGATCGACTTTACCTCTGTCCCCACCAGTGCTATACCAGCCTCATATATTTCATCTATAAAATAGTCGTGGCGCGCCTTTCTATTTTCAGCAGCCACCTTAATAGGTTCTTTCATCTTTATTCACCCCCAAAAAACGGATGTCTAATACCAAAAGTCAGAGTTCAAAAGTTAGCAAAAATCTGCATTCCGTTGATTCCACAGCGTTACACTACTTCTGCCTCAGTTTTCATCCTCTACCTGTACCAGCTACATGCACTGGGGACTGTCCCCCTTGCACGTTCCCACTTCCAACCCCCCACATCTCACATCTCATTTACTAACCACCAACGACCAACCACCAACCACTAATCTGTCCCCCTTGCACGCAGAAATGCACCGGGAAGTAGAGTAGGCGGGGTCTCATGCCGCCTGGTAGCGTTTAGGTCAGGACAGTCCGTTATACTGCCCCTTTCGTCTGGCAGTGCCTTAGTATCCCGGCCGTGCGCTACTGGCCTAGCAGTTGTATCCCCTACCCCTCATCGAACCGTACGTGCGCTATTAACGCATACGGCTCTCCGTAGTCATTATTCACGGAGCTCACGCAAAGATTCTTACCCTGACATCGTAAATATTCACAAATATACGGGGTGTAGGCAGTGG
>NZ_CDRZ01000037.1 GCF_000946815.1 Syntrophaceticus schinkii
TTTTATCCTGGCTTCATTTCGAGTTTATCTTGCGCTGGCCGAAAATGTTCTCTAATACAAGGCAGTCATCCTGTGGCTCAACCTTGTCAACATTTTCAAATAAGAGTTCTTCTCGATCATCCAGCCTCAGATAAGCGTGCGCCTCACACATCTGTCTTCACCTCCATCAACTCTTTTAATCTGTTAACCAGCTTCTCAACTTGGTGCGGTAAGGGTTCAGGTTGTACTCCAATAACTTCTACTTTTGACAGTGTCAGAGGCAGTAGTAACTTCTGTGCCTTACTATTAGCAATGGCTTCAGCCATTTTTTCCGTCAATTCACCCCTCATGGAGTGGGCTAAAATAATCCCCAAGGGTCCTGCAATAACATCCACATCATCGACATTCTGGATAACTGCGTTCTCTCCGCTGGCACCTTCATTAGCACCGGCTTTGAGCATTAATGATGTAGCAATGGCATTTGTTCCCAGAGCTATGATTTCTGTTTGTGGGGGAAGGTTTTTCCGGATCTGGTCCGTGATCAGGCGGCCCATTCCTCCCCCTTGTCCATCTATAACAGCAATTCGCATCATATCACCTATTTACCGCCGCCCTGCTGATTCCTAACTTTACTCCCAGACTCCGAACGGTTCCTGACCAGGTAACCGATACCATAGGCAACAGCAAGGGTAAGGAGCGTCCCGACTATTCCTGCAACTGAAGTTGCCACCTTTTCATTGGTGATCCCGGGAATAGCGTAATCGGGTATCGGAGAGTTGATCAGTTCCTCCGCATTATCTATAAAACCATGATCTTCTCCCACTCTCTCCAAGCCATCAGGAGAGGAGGAGGCAAAAGGACTGACGAACAGAGCAAGCACAACCGCCAGAATTAGAAGAACCACTATTTCTTTGCGCATAATTCTCACCTCACGCCTTCGCTGTTTGTTGAACAAGATCCGGCCGCACCTGTGTCAGGTAGCCGACAACCGCAGTAGCAATCACTGCTTCCACCAGCCCAATGAGGACATGCCAGGTAAGCAGTCCTGTCAGCAGAATTTTGAGCGAACCCTGCCCTGATAAAGCAAGCTCAATGGCACAGGCTGCAGCAGCCAGAACAACTGATACCCATGACCCTACAAAGGTTCCCACCAGAGTCCCGGTCCTGTTCGGCCATGTCTTACGGAACAACAAATAGATACCATAACCGGCAAAAACTCCGATTATAGCCATATTGATAATATTTGCGCCTAAGGCTGTAACACCACCATCCAGAAAAACAAATGCCTGTAACGCGAGAACGGTCGTCATGATAATGGACGCTGACCAGGGGCCCAAGAGCACAGCCGCCATTACCCCTCCCAGCAGGTGGCCCGATACCCCAACTCCGATAGGCAAATTAATCATCTGTGCCGCGAAGATAAACGCAGCCATCACTCCCATAAAAGGTATCTGACGCTCCTTCAGTTCTTTGTTAGTCTTGGCAACCGCAAAAGCCATAAAGACCCCGCCTATCGCCCAGGCGGTCCCAAATGTTTTAGCATCCAGCAAACCATCAGGTATATGCATCTGATGCAACTCCTCTCAATAACAGAATAAAATGTTAAGAATGAAAAACAAAATACCACGGGTGTCATGTCCCACTTCTGTGGAACCCAGAACCTCCGTGGTTCGACTTTTCTATTTCCTTTTGTTATATAGTATTCTACCTGTAATTCATAATTCCTGCAACATAAAAAAATATTTTTATTTTTTCTCCCTGATGATTAAGTTCGCTGTTTCCGCAGCAACCTCACCCGTGAAAAATATACACTGATCCATATGCTCCTCAGATCCCAACTCCATTCCCTTCGTCAGCACACGGCAGCATGTGCTCTTATGGCGAGCCTTAAAGGTATCATGCAGTTCTTTGGCCAGTGCCATTGCTTTACTGACACCGGGATCACCTGCTTTTTTTCTTCCGAACAACATTCCCAGGGCCATGATACCACCGGTGAGTGCACCACAAGTACAACCCGCACCCCCGATGCCAACCGGAAACCCGGAGGCCATGGCAATCACATCATCAGGCAGCTGTAAATCAAACTCATCCTTGATGGTTTTGACAACTGCTTCAGAACAATAAAAGTCGCCGCACCGATAGTAATCCTCGGCTTTCTTTTTAATACCCTCAACATCAATACTTTTTATCACAAGAACACCCCCTAAATTGTGTGACACAGACCAGCTAACTTACAAGGGACGGTCCTTTTGTCATCCTTTTATCATCTGACAAAATAGAAACCGGAATCCGGAGGTCGGAAGACTGCAGGAACTGGCGACTCTAGTCCTACAGCTTTTCCTGACATCGAATTTTCTCATGTATATGTCTAGGAAAATATATTAAAGCGTAATAGTCTTGGAAGCTGAAGTAACCACTTCTACAGCTGTATACATATTTGTCACTTTCCCAACTGCTAACCGCTCTTTGATCCCATAAAAATCCAGACAGGTGCCGCAGGAGAGGACCTCAACACCACTCTCCTCCTCAGCTTTGATCAGATCTAAAACCTCGGAACCTTCTGTGGTTAAAAAAACACCGCTGTTCATGAAAACCAGGTGACTGATGTTTTCTACCTGGTTCAAGGCATAAAGGAAGCTTTTCATCAAAGTTTTTCCCAGCTCCTGATCACCTTTGCCAAAAAGGCTGCCGGTAATGAGAACAGCCACACTGCCCTGGTTCTCTGAAATGCTTTGACAGGCACTGCAGCTTTTACTGATGTGCAGGTGATATACCCCTTCCTTTTCCTCCACCTCTACAGTACAGCCCTTACTCTTGGCCAGTTTTGTTACATTTTCTACAGCAATATTGTTATCGACAATGGTTGTCAGCTGATCACTTTCTTCCAATCCCTTTTTCGTCAAAACCACCGGTTGAGGGCAGGGCAGCCCCCGTGCATCGATCACTTTTCTCATGCTGCTATCCCCTTTTTCTTATGATTTTCTGCTGTTTAAAGCTGAAGTGATTACAGGCAGTTATCAAGAATTAATGATCTCATAGACTGCCCGCACAACCTTTTCTATATCCTCCACAGTATTAAAAAGTCCTGGGCTGATGCGGCAGGCCCCGGCCTTCAGAGTCCCCAATGTGCGGTGCGCCAGGGGAGCACAGTGCAACCCTGATCTGCACAAAATGCCGTACTTCTGGTCGAGAAGCATACTCACCTCTCCACAATCTCTCTCTTCAATATTGATAGAAACAACAGCTGTCCGCTGCTTTATATCCTGGGGCCCATAAATGCTTACCCCTTTTATATCTTTCAAGCCCTGAATCAGAGCACCTGTCAACTCCTGTTCGTGCCTCTGAACATTCTCTATCCCTGTTTTCCGGATAAAGGCAACCCCTGCTCCCAGTCCGGCGATCCCAGGGGTATTAGGGGTACCGCTCTCAAACTTATCGGGCAAAAAGTCAGGCTGGTAAACCTGCTCTGACAAAGACCCGGTCCCCCTTCGATGAAAGAACTGATCTCGAGCCCAGGCCTCATGTATAGCCCACCCGTTCCTGGGCCCAGCAGCCCTTTATGCCCGGTAAAGGCCAGGATATCGATCCTTTGCTTCTCCACATCCACCGGCAACACCCCCGCCGTTTGCGCA
>NZ_CDRZ01000038.1 GCF_000946815.1 Syntrophaceticus schinkii
CTTCATTCAGGACCAACGGCGCTGTGTGTGGCGTGTTTACAACCTTTATAAATAACCTTTATTCTACTGGTTCTGCCGGAGTTCGGTCGATTATCTCCTCTGTGCCGGGCGGCATAATGGGTATTGTTACAGCTGCAGTCGCCTGGTATGCATCAGCAGCAGGAGTTATCAACTCGACTTATAAGCGCACAGTACTCCCCATCTTTCCTCTTGACAAATAGAGAAAAATATTGATAACCGGAATGCAAAACCGGGTGAAAAGAAAAAACCGGCTCATTGATTAGCCGGTTCTTTTTTTCTTAGGTACAGAAATGCAGTGGGGACGGTTCCTGGCGCATTTCTGATGCAGTGGGGACGGTCCCTGTTGCATCTTCTGAAATACAGTGGGGTCGGGGACGCCCCCCGGTTTCAGTTGCCTTCTTTAACTTTTAACAAAAGACATGTCGCGCAGGAGAGGCATGTCCACTGGAATATGACCTGCAAAGGTCTTTATGATTTGCCCCTCCACCAAAATCTGAACTTTTTGTACAGTAGGAAATTCCGTCAGGGTATTGACAATGGAATAAACCGCCAGGGCCTCATCCTTGGGGTCACTTCCCGAGATCTTTGTGGCTTCCCTGTTTAGATCCACAACACAGGTCCCATCTGTCTTGATGTTGAGATCCTTCACCTCCGCCCCTTTCGGAAGAGCAGGTTTGAGATCCCCTTCTTCTTTCCCTTGGAACAGTGCTTCCAGTGTTGCTTTGGCTATCCCGGTAACCTTGGGGACATCCTGTGTCACCGGAACCAGGCAGTTCTCCTCCTGATTCTTGAAATAGAGAGTCACTTTAGTGCCTTCCGCTTCCTCAGAAAAAACAGCGTCCTCACCCTCAAGACCTAAAATATCATCCTCAAGTTCCGGTGTCCGCGCTTCTTTGGAGGACGTTCCCATTCTTTCAGTGAGACTGCACCCTCCTACCACCAGAAAAGCCACAGTCAACACCACCATCAGGACAAAATGAAGGTGCCCCCTGCGCCGCTCATTCTCTTTCTCTTCCATTCGTTTAAAATCCCATGCCATCCAATAGCCCTCCTCCCTTTTTATGGTTATGCTTCCTTGATAAACCTATGCCGGAAGAGGGCATTTTATTCCATATGATAGCATGTTTCCTATACTCTGATTATCCCATAAATTATTTCTCAGATCATTTCTATCTGATAGTCCAGCACCTGTGACTCCCTCTGTTTTTCAAAAAACTTGACTACAGAATTCAACACACGAAAAGCATGTTTTCTTTCATTAGTTACACAGGTAAAGGCAATTGTTGAGCGCTGCCAGATGTCGTGCTGGTCTATCTCCGCTATAGAAACATTATAGTGGGCTTTAACCCTATCCATCATACTCTTCAATATTCTTCTTTTATCCTTCAGGGAACCGGCCTCCCCGATCAAAAGTTCAACTATACAAAGGCCAATTACCATTATAAAACCACTTCCTACCTGAAATAGAGGCCTGAAGGCGTGCAAGGGGGACAGTCCCCAGTGCATCCTATCGCACAAGCAAAACACTGCAGGATGCACTGTGTACCACGTAATCAGCGACACTGCCGATCATTAAGGCCCCAAAGCGAGAATACCCATGGGAGCCCAGAACAATCAGGTCGGCATCCTGTTCCTTTGACCAGGCCACAATATCCTGCCTGGGATTGCCCCTCAATACCACCCCGCTCACATCCTGAACACCTGAACTCTTCGCCATACTGACCGCCTCGTCAACAGCGCGGTTCCCTTCCTCCTGCAAGATATCCAATGCCATCTGTTGGTACGTACCCAGGCGGAATGAAATGTGGGCATTAACCACATAAATCACCCGTAAGCTGGCATTGTGTGCCTGTGCCTGGGTAACGGCGTGTCGTAACGCATTCTGGGCAGACGGCGACCCGTCCGTTGCTGCTACAATTACTTTGTAAGCAACATGCTCATCAGATTTCCTGCTCCCCACATCCATAGTTGCACCTCCCCTCTTTTTGGGTCTGTCACCTTATTATATCTAATAAACCGACACACTGCGCACTATATGGCTTATAAAAAAACACCGCCATAGATAACATGGCAGCGGAATAAGTAGTTCTGGTATATGCGGGTTTGAACGGTACAGCCGTACCGAACCCCTTTGTCTTCAAAACATATTCCAGCGGTAGAGAGAATAGGCAACAACACCGCCGAGGCCAAGAGTTACACCCATAATCCCTGCAAAGGCAAAGGGTGAATGCTGAAAAGGAAGGCCCACGTTCATTCCATAGATGCTTGCAATAATCGTCGGCAAAGAGAGTACAATGGTTACCGAAGTAAGAAATTTCATAACAATGTTCATGTTGTTCGAGATAATCGCGGCGTAGGCATCCATCGAACCCGTCAAAATCGAGCTGTAAATAGAACTCATCTCCATGGCCTGCCTGTTTTCAGTAATGGCATCCTCCAGCAGGTCTTCATCTTCGGGGTACATCTTAATCAGCATCGATGCCGGTGCTTCCTTGGCTTTTACCAGTTGAGTACGGGTAAGCTTCTCCATGACGATCCCGTTAGCCCGCAGTGATGTGGTAAAGTAAACCAGACTTTTCTGTACATCCAACAGCTGAAAGAGCGCCTCATTTTTCATTGTATGAGAAAGACGTTGTTGAAGTTCTGTACTCCGTACATCCAAGATACGCAGGTAATTTAGATAGAGGGTCGCAGTTTTTATCAATACTAAAAGAAGAAAGCGCGTTTTCTTAAAGGTATAAAGCACCGGCTCCTTGAGCATCTGGGCGAAAATCGGGTGATCATCCAAACAAACAGTCACCAAATTGTCTTTGGTCACAATTATTCCCAGTGGGATAGTATCATAAAACTCAGCTTCCTCTTTTCCCCTGGCAACCGGTACTTTGATGATAATCAGAATTTGCCCGGGTTCAATTTCAATGCGGGGCCTCTCTTCATCATCAAGCGGATCTTTTAAAAAGTCGTAGGTTATTCCCGTATGCCTGCTTACCGACTGAATCTCTTCTTCGGTGGGGTTAATTAAGCAGAGCCAGGATCCCTTTTCAGAAGGTTGCTCCCTTACTGACACATGATCATCTACAGTATGGTAAACCTTCAACATCTTCCTCACCACCCTTTCCAGGCTGATAAATTATTTATCTTATAACAATCTATGTTTAGCATAGCAGAGCAATACATGAGGTGCAAGCACTACCAGGCAGACACAGTACTGACGCATCAAAATGTTTAAAAATCTTGCGAGTACAAAAACTGGCGTTTTTATCACCGATTCCGAAGTTTTTTTGAAAAATATCCGTTCTACATGTGGTGGCACATTCCTTTTCAAGCTATTTTGCTCCTTTTAACCTACTATAGCACCTTCAAATGGGCATACGGGTAGTGTACACCGTATTGAAACCGCTATGTTGAATAGAATTGCTAAGCTGCCGTTGGCCTTATTTTCCAATCATCATCCTGAACA